>CALLPZ010000046.1 GCA_938015405.1 uncultured Pseudanabaenaceae cyanobacterium | reverse complement strand
AGCGACATCGGCAGAAGCCGTGGGTGCAAAACTAAACCACAGACAAACTGCTAGCGCCAAAGCGAACAATCGTCTCATGGAGTCTTAATCCTCTCTTTTCAAGAAATATTTTCGAAAACATGCGGATATTAAACGGAAGCTGCGAGGACTAGTCATCTCGCTACCGCATGGGCAACCACAGAGGTTCTCTAGACTAAAAAGCCGTGGAACATAAAGCCCTAGACTTATATACATCTAGATTCCCAGAGTGGCGCACTATCTTTTACGTGAGCTTAAGGGTTCTACACATTTCTGTTGGATTAACGCGAAGGAGGCGGGCTATGGCGACAGTTTTAGCGATTGAGACGAGTTGCGATGAGACTGCAGTCGCCATTGTTAAAGATCGTGAAGTTTTGAGTAGCATCGTCAGCTCTCAGATCGAGTTACACCGTACCTACGGCGGAGTCGTACCTGAGCTTGCCTCTCGACAACATTTGGAATGGGTCAACCCCGCGATCGCCCAGGCCCTAGAGAATGCTCAGATGAGCTGGGATGAAATTGATGGCATTGCCGCCACGGTCACTCCTGGCCTCGTGGGAGCACTCCTCGTGGGCACAATGGCAGCCAAGAGCCTAGCCATGCTCTACCACAAGCCATTTTTGGGTGTGCATCACCTGGAAGGACACATCCACGCCACCTATCTCGATCAGCCCAATCTCAAGCCTCCATTCCTTTGTCTATTGGTGTCAGGTGGCCATACCAGCTTGATTCATGTGAAAGCATCAGGCGATTACACGACCCTAGGGCAAACTCGCGATGATGCAGCAGGGGAAGCATTCGACAAAGTGGCCAGACTCCTGGACCTAGGCTATCCCGGAGGCCCTGCCATTGATCAGCTGGCCAAGAAGGGCAATGCGAAGGCCTTTAAGCTACCGGAAGGGCGTATTTCCCTGGGTAAACATCAAGGCAAGGGCCAGGGGGCTAAGTACCATCCCTATGACTCCAGCTTTAGCGGCCTCAAGACAGCGGTACTACGACTCACGGAACAACTCAAGCTAGAAGGTCCCCTACCCACAGCAGACCTGGCCGCCAGCTTCCAAAGCACTGTGGCCAAAGCTCTGACCAAGCGGGCGATCGCCTGTGCCCGTGACTTTAATCTCTCCACCATCGCTGTGGGGGGCGGCGTCGCCGCTAATAGCGAACTGCGCCGACAGCTCACAGCGGCAGCTCAGAGTGAAGGCTATGAAGTCTTCTTCCCCCCGCTAGAGCTCTGCACAGACAACGCCGCCATGATTGCCTGCGCAGCTTGCGAACACCTTCTCCTGGGGCGTAGCTCATCACTACAGCTCAATGTTCAATCCAGAACTCCGTTGGAAAAAGTACTTTCGCTGTATGAACCGGTTCCAGCGGTATGAAGTTAAACGGCATCTGGGCTCTGCAGCTCAGTCGCAATTAATGCAAAGTGCCCAGGAGAAACAATCTCCTGGGCACTTTGCATTGATCTATTCAAACAACCCGATGAAGGTTTATCGGACGTAGGCGTAATAGGTCAACATCGGAACAACAGTGGAAATAATCAGCAGGACAATCACAATGACGGTTGCATTGCTTTCCTTCGTTTCTTCCGCAGAAGCAAAGGTGCCCTCAACGCGAGTGTTGTCGATGATAATCGGTGGACCCGGATCCTCTTCGCCAGACAACACTGCAACCAAGCGATCGCTCGCATCCAAGAAAGACTGATTGTACTGATCGCCCTTACGGATAGGAGCCATCATCGTTTCTTCAGCGATGCTGGTGGCAATGTCCTCAGTTAAGCGGTCTTGCACAGACTCCCCAGAACGAACTGCTGCAGTATTCGTGGAGATATCCAGGGCAACAATCACCTGATTTTTTTGCTCTTCAGGCGTAGGGAACCAGGTCGTAAAGAGCTCATCAGAGAAAGACTCAATCGTTTCGCCATAGTCCAAACGACGGAAAGTCACAAAGTGAATCTCGTCACCAAACTCAGCCTCTAGCTTCTTCAAGCGACCGCTGATTTGGCCTTCGTTGAAACGGCTCAGAATCTCAGCTTCGTCTACGATCCAGCTACCATCACCAGGTGTGACAGAAGGCATCTGAGAAACGCTGGTCGCAAAAGCCGGAGCAGAGAAGCCCGCAATGGAAAGTAAACCAACAGCAAGCAAGAGTCCCAGGGAGCGCGTGAGCCTTCGCATCAAGCCCTGAGCAGCATTAAAACCAATCATGGTCTATTGAGGTCCTAGAACAGCAATTCCAACGGGGCCAGGGTGTAACAACTCAGTTGCACATTCAAATCCCGAAAGTCCATCCTTATATTGCCGGATTGGTTGGAACAAGGCTAGTCCCAAGTCTGTCGCATTGACTTCAAAATCAAAAAGCCGATGGGTTAGGAAGCCATTTGGCCGCCGTAAGGCAAATGATTGTTAGCGGCACGGAAAGGCTCAACTGCACTAACGGTATAGCTAGGCGCTTGGGCAGCTCTAAGTGGCACCAGGCGTTGAGCAGGATAGACGGTCTGCTCTAAGCCAGCCTGAATAAGGTCCACCTGATTCATCAAAGACTGCATCTGCTCACGAATCTGATAGACCTGTTCCAAGACAGCCATTTCAGCCTGTAAGTCCCGAGGAGAAGATTGGGCCACAGTAGCTTGGGGACGAGCAAAGCTCACGTAGGACTGAGCAGAGGGGAGGATGGGTGACCGGTGTGAGTGACTCACCAGTGGCACGGTTCCGACTCGAACTTCCGCATTTGCAGCAACGACACCATAGTTATTAGCAACTACCGCATCATCTGCATTACGCGCGACAGAAGCCTGAGCGGCAGCCACCCCTGGGGACTGAAGGGACATTTGCTGAACAATGGTTTGCACTTCCGCAACAATGCTAGCCAGAGTATCGGCAGTGGCACCCGAGTCCGCCTGAGGCGAGTACTGCGTGGATGGTTGAACAGCCTGAGGCACAGCAGACTGGACCGCTTCCGGTGCTACATGCTGCGAATTGTTGGCATCCAAATTCTGAGAAGTTTGGACTTCGGCAGCTTGAGGAGGATAGAAAGACGTCACTTCCGCTGCTGGACGAATCACCAAAGGCGCATCATCTTCATCCAGAAAAGCTTGGAGACCCGAAGCCTTCAGGGAAGCCTCAGTTAGGACTGAGCCGCTGGGGTTGGAGAGAGCAGGCAAAGAAGTCAGGTCTGAGCCTTTAGAGGGTTGGGAAGTAGAACCATCACTCGCCATTAAGCGAGAGGCACCCAGACCCAGACCAACAGCCGCAGCAACACCTAAGTACTGCATCGCATAATCATCAAACTTGCCACGGAGCGTTAGACCACCCAGGGAAACATCTAACGGCTGAGCGCCAAACAAAGCGAGGGGTATGGCTAAGGCTGTGAAGGTTGAGCCCGTGAGCCAAGTTGCAGAAGCAGCGCGATTTCCGTTAGAAGCGGTCATAACTAGCTTTCCCCGAGCGTGTTAGTGGCCAATAAAACCCAAACGAGAGACGAATGAACTGGGCAAATCTACGTGACTTCGTCTTTCCAATCCTAGTCTTGCGGCAAGTTAGACGATGTGAAGTTTCCGTGAAAGTACGAAACCTTTCCCACAACCTCGAGTGAATATTTCTTGTGCCTAGCAAATCCCATGGAATATCGTCCAGAGGGGCCTTCCACCTCACTCCGGTGTATATCTGAGAGACATATTTATACGGGGCAAAAACGCAAAACACAACTGGTAATACCAGCCATGCTTTGCGTCATCCCCCTTGGGTGAGTGGGCCTATTCACTCAAATGCAGTCCCACAGATTCCAGTCGTAGCGACAAAAACGCCACGCGTATTAACCCGCAGCCTGGATGATCTCATCGTCCAAGGAAAAATCAGGCTCGGGCTGGTCCTGAGCCGTAAAATCCTGCTCAAATGAATCCTTTAACCCATTGACCAGGTCAAATTTTGGCTGCCAATTCAGCTCTGTTTGAGCTTTAGTGACTGAAGCAAAGAAGTGCTGCATTCGTAGAGGGAAAGCCTTGCGCTTACCAAAATCAAAGGTAGCTGGGTCATAGTGAACCAGTTTGACGGTGGCAGGATCTCGCCCTGCGGCGATCGCACAAGCCTTCGCTAATCCATCAAAAGTGATGAAACGCTCTCCGGCAACGTTATAAATCTGGCCAACTGCCTTTTCATTTCCCAGCACATTCACCATGGCTTGAGCAAGGTCATGAACATGGCCCAATTGGGTCACATGGAGACCATTGCCGGGAATGGGCAAGGGGCGATCGCGGACAATCCGTTCAAAGAACCAGCGCTCAACAGGGTTGTAGTTCTGGGGCCCGTAGATATACACCGGGCGAATCGAGGTAAAGGGAACCCCTTGCTCCTGCAAATACTGCTCGGTTTCAAACTTGCCCTTGTGGCGGCTCTTGGGATCGACTGGATCCCCTTCCATCAAGGGAGGTTGATCAGATTTGAGGTAAACCCCGGCAGAGCTGACGTAGATGAACTGCTTAAAGCCAGGCTCTAAAGCTTCCACCAAACTCTGGGTATCGCTCCGCTCACGGCCATTGTTATCAAACACAGCATCAAACTTCTGTCCTGCCAGGGCAGCTTTGAGCTGGGCGGGGTCCTTGCGATCGCCCGTGAGCTGGCTAACGCCCTCTACAGGCGCAGGACGATTCCCTCGATTGAATAGAACAACCTCATGACCTTGGGCGACCAGAAGGCGAGTGAGGTAGACCCCAATAAAGCGAGTGCCCCCCATAACCAAAATGCGCATGATTTCCCCTCTAGAACTGCCAAACCATCCTAGTTGCTTGTCAGTCTTAAATCGAGGGGACAGTATGGGTGAGTTAGCATCGCGAGGGGAGTGATAGAATCCTCGCTCCTTATGACTTTTAGCGATTCCCTCAATTCATTCAGACTTGAGGCTTAGCCAGGTGCTACGTGGAAAGCTGCGTAATGGCGATTGAGCCACTGAAGCAAACGGCAACGTCGGTACCGGGGGCAGCAGGGCGATCGCCGTAACGACCGTTGTAGGTGAAGGCATCACCCTCCTGCACATAACTCACTGGCAAAGGGTCTCGGGAGGGCTGGCAAAAGACAAGCTCAGGTAGATCCGTGCGATCGCCCGGCCAGGGCAAGTTCACATTCCAAAAATGCCCCGGTTCCGGTGGCTGCTTCAGCAATTGCTCAATCACATGGGCAGACCAAACCTGGGTTCGGGCCCAATTCAGCGGCTCTCGCCCCTGGAGATACTGGGAAATTGCAATCCCCGGAATGCCTTGGAATGCACCCTCTCGCACCGCAGCCACCGTGCCAGAAATATAAGCATCAACGCCCATATTTCCACCTGCGTTAATTCCCGACAGCACCCAATCAATCTCGCAAGATAGCGTCGGGACGAGGTGGGCCATGGCCAAGCGAGTGCAATCTGCGGGGGTTCCATGAACGGCATAGCGCCCTGGCTCCCTTGCCTCTAAGACAATGGGAGAAGCAGTCGTGGTTTGATGGCCACAGCCTGAGTGGGGCAACTGCGGGGCTGCCGTGAGGGTCTCCTGCTCAACCAAGATGTGCTCCAGGGCAGCAATACCTGGAGCATCAATGCCATCGTCATTCGTTAGCAGTAGGACCATAAACTCAACATTGGGGCAATATGAGACCAGCGTAAAATGCCGTGGCACAGCCTGGAAGGGCATCCCACTCTCCACAGCATCCATCAAGCGAGATAGGTTTAGCCCGAAATCAGAGATTGGAGACGGGCCACAAAAGCTTCTGCCTGGATCGGCCTAAACAAGTAAGCATCAGCCTGGTGCATCGGATCTTCAGGCATCGGAAATTCTGCCTTTTCCCCTCGAACGGAAGCCAGGGCAATAATTTTAGGCTGTCTTTCAAAGGCCGCCTGGTGAATATGGCGAATAATCTCATCGCCGCTCCCCCCTTGAATTTCCAAATCTACAATTGCTGCTAAGGGTTGCAGCTCTAAGATTTGCTCCAAAGCGGTGGAGCTTTCCACCAGCCACACCACTTTGAAGCCAGAAGCCGTCAAGAGTTCACAAATCAGGGCTGCAGACTGATCATCATCCTCCAGCAGCACCACCGTGCCCTGGGGTTTATCCGCAGAAACCGGGGAGGGAATACGTTGGGCAGGCAACCACACCGAGAAAGTTGACCCCTTTCCAGGCAGAGATTCCAGCTCAATGGTGCCTCGATGGAGATCCACTTGATGCTTGGTCAATGCAAGTCCTAAGCCACTTCCCTCGTAGCGTCGCTGGTGAGTCTTATCGAGCTGCTGAAATTTCTGGAACAGCAAGGACTGCTGCAAGGGCTCAATCCCAATTCCTGTATCGCTTACTTGGAACAATACGCCATTGTTCTGACTGGTCACTTGCAGGAAAACTTCACCGCCAGCCGGGGTGAACTTAATGGCGTTATCCAGCAAATTAATCAAGATTTGGCGCAGCCGTTGAGGATCTGCCACAAACTCATCTTCTTCAGCAGTGAGTTGAACTAAAGTGCGCAGGCGGATATCCGACTGCTCGGCAACTTCTTGGAAGAGCTGGACACAGTAATGCACCAGGCGTCTCAAAGAGAAACTGCGCATTTGCAAGCGAGCCTGGCCTGACTCTGCCTGGGAAAAATCGAGAATGCTCTCGATCAATTGCAGCAAATGCTCGCCACTGTCATAGATAGATTGGAGGTATTCTCGCTGGCGATCGCTCAAATCTCCAAAGGACCAACGCAGCATCGTTGCCGACATCCCAATCACACAGGTCAGCGGTGTACGTAACTCATGGCTCATCATCGCTAGGAATTCAGCCTTAGCCTGCTCAGCAGCATGGGCCGTCTCCCAAGCTTGCTGCAACTCTCGGGTCAGCTCCTGAATGCGAACTGCTGCCGAAATACTTGGCTGCTCCATCGGTTGCAAGTTCGTCGCAGAATCTGCAATATCTGAAAACAGTAGTTCTCTGGATTTTTCTGAACGAGATTCCAGCGATAGCACCCCAGCGATATTTTCCAGAACATTGCTATCTGCTTGACTCGGCGATCGCTGAACCGCAGGCAGAGACTCGTCATAATCTGAAGCATCTACCAGAGATGTAGGACGCGAGCCTCGCTGCTCTTCCTGCTCCTGCAGACCTTCTGAAGTCGTGAGCTGTTGGAGAAGCAACAATGTGAAGCGACTCTGCAACTCCGGACTGTTGACATGCTTGACCCGACCCAGCCAGGTTTGTAGCTGCTGGCGATAAACCTCCCCCACAGGCTGCTCTAACAACTCCCGCACAAATTCTTCAATCAGCTCAGGCTCAAAGGTCAAGCCCAAGGTGGTCAAGCGACTATGGGGTGCGCTACTAATATCCCCCGCCTCCCGTCCCCCAAGATCCTGCTGACGGCTCGGGTCCTGCTCCAATGCATTTTGCAGACCCACATCCCCATTACTAGGGCTACAACTGGCCAACCGTTCTAGGCCTGCCAAAGACGCACCGGACTGTAACAGCAGACAAAATCCTTCAGACAGCACCAGAGAGAAGCCATCATCTGCACTGGACTCGATTTGCGGATGTTCTAACGCCTCCGCTGCCGCCAGACGCTCTAAGTTGAACTGAGACCCATGGCCCAAGCCATCTGACTCCGCGTCTTCATATTCAGCCTCCCCCTGCAGGGCCACTCCAACAACAGAGACTTGGGGGCTTAACAAGATCTGCTCAGTGACCAGCAAACTTCCCTGAAGTTGACCCGCCCATTGTTGGAGCAGTTGCACCAAACGACCATGGGCAACGCTGGAGACATTCAGCGTCTGCAAACCAATTGGATTACGGGTAAACAATGTCATCAGAGGCTCAGATTAAGATCGCCAAAATGGAAAATTCTGGAAATAAATGGCGATATTTCGCGCGATTTAGCCCTTTCAAAATCTCTATTTTCATCAGCCCCTCCATACTAGCTGCGGACTCCCCTAGAGTTGAGTTGTGGGTTCAAGTCTCTAGCTTTCCTTAATCCCCCTACGCAAAACTCCATCTCTTTTTCGTTATGCATCGACTCGCCGCAAGCCCAGGGGGCTGGGACCCCAGCGTAGAAGGGGTTGTATTTATTGAGCAAACCCCTGCCCCAATTGTCTTTTTGACGGCTGCGGATACCGAAATTCAGACCTTGGCAGGAGCGATTTTGCAGCTCCCCAGCGACTTTCCTAGCCTCAGAGCAGCGAATCTCCTTCAGCTACAGCAGCAGCTCACCATCGACACTTATACCGAGACTTCACTGGCTGAAGCGAAGGTAATTGTTGTGCGGTTGCTGGGGGGTCGCAGCTATTGGCCTTATGGCATGGAGGTTCTTAAGGAGCTGGCCGAGGAGAATGGCACGGCGCTAATTTTCTTGCCGGGGGACGATCGCCCCGACCCTGATTTAATCAGCCATTCGACTGTACCTTTGGCGATCGCCAACCGCCTCTGGCGCTACCTCTGCGAAGGCGGCGTGGACAACCTGCACCAGGCGCTGCTGTTTTTGGGGCAACAGTTCTTTGGGCGTTCAGAAGCGGTTGAACCGCCTAGAGAAGTGCCTAATTTAGGACGCTACGAAACTTGGGCAGCCCTCTCCCCCGACCCCTCTCCCAATCTTGGGAGAGGGGAGAAAGACAGGCCCACTGCTGGCATCCTCTTCTACCGCTCCCACTATCTCTCTGGCAACACCGCTCCCATCGCAGCTCTGTGCCAAGCGCTAACTGAACGGGGCATTCGTCCCATCCCTCTCTACGTCTCCAGCCTACGAGCTGAAGAAATCAAAGCCGCTGTTCTGGAAGAATTCCAGTCGATCCAACTCATCCTCAATACCACCGGCTTCGCCATCGATGACAGTGCCTTTTGGCAAAAGCTCAACGTCCCCGTCCTCCAAGTGATTTGCAGTGGCGGCCCGGAGGAGCGCTGGCGGGAGAGCTGGCAGGGTCTTTCGCCCCAGGACATGGCGATGAATGTGGCGCTGCCGGAAGTGGATGGGCGGATTATTAGCCGGGCGGTGTCGTTTAAGAGCGTGGCTCAACGGAATGAGGCTTTGGAAACTGATGTGGTGACCTATGAACCTGTGGGCGATCGCATCCACTTCGTCGCAGACCTAGCCAAAAACTGGATCAGCCTGGGTCAAACGCCTGTGAGCGATCGCAAAGTTGCCCTCATCCTCGCCAACTACCCCACTCGCGACGGTCGCCTCGCCAATGGCGTAGGCCTCGACACGCCCGAAAGCTGCATCAACCTTCTCAAAGCCATGCAAGCAGAGGGCTATGACATTCCCAAGATCCCTGAAAACGGCACTGAGCTAATCAACTGGCTCACCGCTGGCCCCACCAACGATCCTGAAGGCCAAGGCATTCGTCCTGTTGCTCAGTCCTTGGCTTTAGATGATTACCAAGGCTACTTCGAGCAATTGCCCGAGCCCGTACGCAGCGGTATGGAAAAACGTTGGGGGCCACCGACAATTAGTGAAACCCAAGCAACTTGGGAAATGCCAACTCCAACAGACCAAGGCTTTCCTA
>CALLPZ010000045.1 GCA_938015405.1 uncultured Pseudanabaenaceae cyanobacterium | reverse complement strand
GCGCGTGTTGCAGGTTCTGTCTGATGAAGAGGGGGAGTTGGGGTTGCGCCCTGAGCTCACTGCTTCGATCGCCCGAGCTTCGGTGACTCGACTGGCTAAGGCCCCTCGCCCGCTGCGATTGTTCTATTTGGCCAATGTGTTTCGTCGAGAACAGGAGCAGGAGAGCTACCAGGCGGGGGTTGAGTTGTTGGGGGCTGGCTCGGTACTAGCTGATGCAGAGGTCCTATTGCTGTTGAGTGATTGCCTTTCCTCTTTGGGCTTGGACGCTTTGGATGGGCCGAGTCCCTGCACGATTATTGTGGGTCAAGCTGCCCTGACGAAGTCTTTCTTAGTGCCGTTCCCTGAAGGATTGCGAGTGAAGGTTTTGGCTGCGATCGCCCACCTGGACCGCTTGGCTCTAGAAACTCTGGATCTCACACCAGACCTGCGCCAGCTTGCCCTTGCCTTGATGGATCTGCGGGGCAAGCCGGAGGCCGTCTTGCAAAAGCTGCAAACCTTTGACCTCAATGAAGCCCAGCAGGTGATTACTCAACGTCTGGGCCAGCTCACGGAGCTTCTGGCCTCTCGGTTGGGCCATGGTGGACCCGCCGTGATTTTGGATTTGAGCCTAGTTCAAACGTTTGATTACTACACCGGCATTGTTTTTGATGTGGCCTGCGGTGCCGGGGGGACCAATCACGTTGTGGCCCAAGGAGGCCGCTATGACCAGCTTTTGGGCTTCTATCATCCCCAGCAGAAACCCTCACCGGGCATTGGTTTTAGCTTTGACCTAGAACAGCTTCAACAGGCCCTGCAATTTACGGGGCAATTGCCGAACTCTCCGGGGTTGGTGGATTGGCTAGTCGTTCCTAGAACCGAAGCTGATCAAGGCTTGGCCTTGGATCGGGGAGATAAGCTGCGCCAGGAAGGGCAGTCTGTGGAGTTGTATTTGGAGGCTGGGGGCGATGAGGCCGCGGTGAGAGGCTATGCCCGCGATCGCGGCATTGCCAAAATTGCTTGGATGTCCGCTGGTCAGACTCCCCAGGAAGAAACCCTCGACCAGTCATAAATTTGGGGCAGGGTGGCAGCAGCAGGGCTTGGCAAAAAGCTACCCTCCGTTGCTATTCAGATAGAGCGAGTGCTCGACTGCTGACCGCTATCGAACTCCGGGGAATTTAGCGATAGATTGAAAGGCGAGAGGAAAACTTTGAAGGAGGAACCGTGGCCCACTCAATTGTGACGGATGTATGTGAAGGGGTAGCCGATTGCGTGGATGCCTGTCCTGTGGCTTGTATCGATGAGGGTCCTGGCAAAAATAAAAAAGGGACTAATTGGTTCTGGATTGATTTCGCGACCTGTATTGACTGTGGCATTTGCCTGCAGGTTTGCCCGGTTGAGGGAGCTATTTTGCCTACAGAGCGCCCTGACCTGCAAAAGACGCCTTAGTTCTGGATTGATTGACTGCCTATAAGCTCCTGTCTCAGGGGCTAGAGCAAGCAAGCGCCCAGCTGATTTCAGCTGGGCGCTTTTGAGTGAGATGAAGAGAGGGAGATGGCAAGAGCAGATCATGGGGACTGCAATGGCAGATAGCAGTGAGTAAGGACTGGGTGAGGTCTCACCAGTCAGCAGCTGAAAACATTGCTGGGAGAGGATTTTGCTGGAGTTTGATCTTGCTCTAGTTTGTCCGTATTCCTCGACAACTGGGCATTCTAGGTGCAGCGCCAAAGTCTTTCACTGCCGGCTTTATGTGAGTGCATTTATCTCTGAACGCTATGTCAGGGACTGACGTTCCCTGAGCAATCAAGTTCATCCCATTCAACTCAGCCACATCGCATCAACGGCCATGGCCCTTACTGCTTCAATTTCTCGCTCGAATTGCACTGCTTCCGCAGCAACGCTCGATTTCTCTATTGTGATTTGCACCTATAACGGTGCCCAACGTCTGCCGGATTTGTTTGAACGACTTAAGCAGTGCTGCCAATTGAAGCCCAATGGAGAGGTTTCTGGCCTTGAAGGGCGATCGCTCCAGTGGGAGATTCTAGTTGTGGACAACAACAGCAGTGATGACACTGCTGCGGTGGTGAACCAAGCTCAGGCAAACTGGCCTGAAGAATTTCCCCTGCGCTATTGCTTTGAAGCCCAACAGGGAGCTTCCTATGCAAGGGAGCTCGGTGTGAAAGAAGCCAAGGCAGAGCTGATCGGCTTCTTGGATGACGATAATTTGCCGGCAACAGATTGGGTCTATGCGGCCTATGACTTTGCCCTGAAGCATCCCAGTGCAGGTGCCTTTGGCAGCCAGATCCATGGTGATTTTGAAGTCGAACCGGCTGAGGAGTTGAAGCCCCTGCTGCCGTTTCTGGCCATCGTTGAGCGGGGAGCTGAGCCGCTGCGCTATGACTCCATGAAGCGGATGTTGCCCCCCTCTGCTGGCCTGGTGGTGCGTCGTGAGGCCTGGCTAGATAGCATGCCTGAGATTTGTCTGCTGCGGGGCCGAAACCAGGACAGCATGCTCACGGGAGAAGATACCGAAGCCTTAACCTATTTGCTGCGATCCGGCTGGGAGATTTGGTACAACCCAGCCATGCGGCTCTGGCATCGTATTCCCCACTGGCGCTTGGAGCGTAGTTATCTGATTCCTTTCTTCCAAGGCATTGGCTTAAGTCGCTACGTCACTCGGATGCAGGCTTTGTCTCCCTGGTTGCGTCCTCTGGCCCTACCGGCCTATGCCCTGAATGATTTGCGCAAGGCTGGTGCTCTACTGTTGCGCCATGGCTTCAAGCTCCGGCAAAACCTGACAGCTCAATGTCAATTGACATTGATTCTCTATTCCCTACGTAGCCCTATCTATTTCTGGAAGCAGAGTCATTTGTTCCAATCCTAGGGGGGAGATGACGTTCTGGCCGCGTTTTTTCTTGGAGTGTTCCGTTTATGGCCGTTCAACTTTCAGTTGCCATTCCGACCTTTAATGGCCGCCAGCGATTGCCTAAGGTGATAGAGCATCTGCTTGCCCAGGTGGTTTCCCCAGATGTTGCTTGGGATATCTGGATCATCGATAACAACAGTAGTGATGGCACTGCCGATTATGTTGCGGAGCTTCAGCGTCATTGGGATGGGCCCGCGCCTTTGCACTATTGTCTGGAATCTCGCCAAGGTGAGGCTTTTGCCCGGCAACGTGCCATTACTGAGTCTTCTGCCCAGTGGATCGGATTTGTAGACGATGACAACTGGCTGGAGCCTGATTGGGTGATGGCAGCCCATGACTTTGTCCTGCAGAACCCTGATGTTGCGGCATTTGGTAGCCGTATCTTTGGGGAATATGAAATTGCACCTCCCCCAGACTTTCAGAAGATTGAAGGCTTTTTAGCGATTCGTGATCACGGCGAAGATCCTCAGCCTTTCTGCCCTGAATTGCTGCGGCTGCCGCCAGGGGCTGGAATGGTGGTGCATCGCCAGCGCTGGCTCGATACCGTTCCAGCGGAATTGAAGCTCGTGGGTCGCCAGGGGCAGAGCTACATCGGCGGTGAAGACTATGCTGCGCTGTTACATCTGCATCGTGGCGGAGGTCGTATCGGCTATAACCCCCAGATGCGCTTGCGCCATTACATTCCGGCTCGTCGGCTCCAGAAGGAGTATCTCTTGCCCCTGGCCTATGGCATTGGCTTAACGACCTGCTCCATGCGCTTTATTGTGGCGGGGCCGCTCAAATCTTTGGAAATTGCGCTGCGGACGTTTGTTGGCGGCTTGCGGCGAATGCTGTCCTACCAATGGAAATTTGGTGCTGTTTTGGAAGATGAGCTGATTTTCAGCTTTCAGTTTTTCTTTTTTCTTGGGAGCTGCTTTAGTCCGCTTTATGCCTTGAATCCCAAGCTGGTTAGCGGGCTTAGCTTTAATCGAATTCACCCTGTTGTACGAAAACTATGGCGACTGTTTCCATCATTATCCCGGCCTATAACGCCGAAGCAACCCTCTCCCATACCGTCGAATCTGTCCTAGCTCAGACCTATGACGATTTTGAGGTCTGGATTGTGGATGATGGCTCGACGGACGGCACCGCAGCTTTGGTGCAGGCCATGGAAGATGAGCGAATTCATTTGGTACAGCAGCCCAATCGTGGCGCAGCCATCGCCCGTAATCATGGGATTGAAGTCTCCTCGGCTCCCTTGGTGACCTTTCTCGATGGAGATGATTGTTGGACACCCGAGAAGCTGGAGGCACAGGTCTCAGCCTTGGCAGAGCAGCCCCAAGCCGCTATCGCCTACAGCTGGACAGACTACATCGATGAGCAGGGCAACCCGCTTTTTCCGGGTGGGCGGAAGCACCATAGTGGGGACGTGTATGGGGCGATCTTTCAGCACAACTTTATTGAAAGTGGCTCGAATTTAATGGTGCGTCGCACGGCTTTGGAGCAGGTGGGCGTCTTTGACCCAGAGCTTGCATCCGTTCATGACTGGGAGCTGTGGCTACGTTTGGCAGAACGCTATGAGTTTGTGTTGGTGCCCCAGGCTCAAATTCTCTATCGAGTCATGCCGGGTTCCATTTCCAGCAATTTGTCTCGTCAAGAGCGCAATCTGCGTAGCGTGGTGGAAGCAGCCTTGGCGCGCTCGCCCCAGCGCCTAGCCCCTTTCCATCGAGCCAGCCTGACGAATCTGTATCAGTACCTCACTTTCCGGTCCTTAAGCTTGGGACAAACGCGGTGGCAGTATCTGCAAAGCCTGCGCTATTTGCTCATGGCTTGGTTTCATGGCCCCCAGTTGCTGTGGCAGCGTTCTCGCTTGATGGCGATTACGGGGGCCAAGATTGCTGTGGGCTTAATTCTGTCGCCCACGGTGCTGCGATCGCGCTTTTCCTTGCATTGAGTCAGGGGCAAACCGGATGGCAAAATCCTAGATGAGTCTCTGATTTTACCTACTTTTCCGTAGGGCTCACCCGTTAATCTGCGCTTACATTTGGAGCTTAGGGGTTCGGCCGCCTGCTATGTTCTTCTCAGCGAAAAATAATTCCTGAAGGATGCACTTGTGCATGTAGTTAGGGATTATTAAGACCCTATAGAGCCTGTAAGGACTAGTCGAGGTGGGATTTTATCCACCAACTCCGTCCGTATTGTGGGCGGCTAGGGAATTTGCAGCGCACTCCATATAGATTCTTTTCTTTGGCTTGGGCACTCTAAGGGCGAGTTAAGCGGTGTAGACCTACGAGCGAAGTTTTGTAGGTTTAACCGTCGCGATGGCACTTTCGACGGGATTTGGGCGATCGCTCACATTCTGTTGCTTGGGTCTTTGCTTTGGCATCTCCCCGTTGCTGATCGGTCCCGGATTCCTCCGGCAGGGACCTCTGTTTTAGGACAAACCATGCGCTACTCTTCAACCTCTGGCGACGCCCTGCTTACCTTTATTACTGGTGTTTTGCTGGCCAGTACGCCCACGCTGGTGCAGGCCATTGAGCTTCCTCCGGTGACCACTGGGGACAATGATGCGATTCAAACCGCACTAGAGCTGGATGATGCAGGCCTTGTGACGCCTGGTTTAATCGCTCCAGGAGCTGTGCTCCAGACTATTCCTGCCCCGGAACTCACTGGCCCAGAGTTGTCTGAGCAGGAGCTCGTTTCAGTTGCATCTGTGGA
>CALLPZ010000044.1 GCA_938015405.1 uncultured Pseudanabaenaceae cyanobacterium | reverse complement strand
GATTGGTAGCCTCAAGCGCCTGGGCGTGGACATCATCCAGGGCTGGGGTAGCGTCGCGGGCGTCCAAAAGGTCGCGATTAAAAGTGACAATGGCGAGCAGACGCTTACCGCCAAAGATATTTTGCTGGCGCCAGGTTCGACTCCCTTTGTTCCGCCAGGGGCTGAAGTGGATGGCAAGACCGTTTTCACTAGCGACCATGCCGTCAAGCTAGAAGACCTACCCGAGTGGGTTGCGATCATTGGCAGTGGTTATATCGGCCTAGAATTCGCTGATGTCTATTCCGCTCTGGGCTGTGAGATCACGATGATCGAAGCCTTGGATAAGCTGATGCCCGGCTTTGACCCAGATATCGCCAAGATTGCGGAGCGCACCCTGCTCACGCCTCGGGATATTGAGACCTATAAGGGCGTCTTCGCCACCAAAATTACCCCGGGCTCTCCGGTTCAGATTGAACTAACCGATGCCAAGACCAAGGAAGTGATTGATGTTTTGGAAGTGGATGCCTGCCTGATTGCCACAGGTCGCATCCCTACTGCCAAGAAGATGGGTCTAGAAGAGATGGGCGTGGACCTGGGCCGTCGCGGCTTTATCCCCGTCAATGACCACCTCGCCGTGCAGAAGAGTGATGGTCAAGTCATTCCTAACCTCTATGCCATTGGTGATGCAACGGGCAAGCTGATGCTGGCCCACACCGCTTCGGCCCAGGGCATGGCCGTGGTGGAGACTATTTGCGATCGCCCCCGCACCGTGGACTACAACGTCATCCCCGCCGCTGCCTTCACCCATCCCGAAGTCAGCTTCGTTGGCCTAACTGAGCCCGCCGCCAAGGAACAGGCCAAGGAAAACGGTGGCTACCCCGTGAAATCAGTGCGAACTTACTTCAAAGCCAATGCAAAAGCGATCGCTGAAGGGGAAACCGATGGCATCGCTAAGCTCGTCTTCCGCCCCGACACCGGTGAAATCCTAGGCGCTCACATCTTCGGCCTCCATGCAGCAGACCTGATTCAGGAAGCCGCTAACGCCATGGCCCAGAAGGTCTCCGTCAACGACCTTGCCTTCTCCGTCCACACCCATCCCACGCTATCTGAGGTGCTAGATGAGGCCTTCAAGCGGGCTGCCGGTGCCGGTGCCGGACACTAGGTTAGACATCTAAGACGCAGCGTAATGCTGGGTAGGGACATGGCATCGCCATGTCCCCCATGGACCATAGCCGCCCAATAGATCGATCCATGTCTGGACCACATCAAGCCCTCTGTCCAGAACATCAGCCCTTTAGAGAATCAACCAATGAAAATTCGTCGCCGCCCTGTCAACCCGGCGGTTCGGGTTGCAGATATGAGCTTCAAAACCTCCCTGCAGCAGGATGAACCTAACAACATCCTCGAAGAAATTGTTTGGCACAAAGAATCAGAAGTAGACCAGCTGCGAGAAAAAATCCCCCTTTTTCAGCTCAAGGGTCGCGTTCAAGCTGCCCCAGCCCCCCTAGACTTTCTGGGTCGCATCAAATCGCAACCTACGACTCCTAGTGTCATTGCTGAGGTAAAGAAAGCCTCACCCAGCAAAGGCGTTTTCCGGGAAGACTTTGATCCTGTGGCGATCGCTCAGTCCTACGCAGCCAACAACGCTGCTTGCCTCTCAGTCCTCACTGACTCCAAATTCTTCCAAGGCAGCTTTGAGAACCTCGCTTTGATTCGCAAAGCCGTGGATCTTCCTCTACTGTGTAAGGACTTCATCCTTTACCCCTACCAGCTCTACCTAGCTCGCTCCTATGGTGCTGATGCAGTACTGCTAATTGCCGCTGTGCTCTCCGATGCGGATCTCCAGTACTTCCTCAAAATTGCCAAAGCTCTGGGCATGACCGCCCTGGTAGAAGTCCACGATGCTGCTGAACTAGAACGAGTCCTAGCACTCCAAGGCGTTGAGTTAGTCGGCATCAACAACCGAGATCTCACCACCTTCAACACCACCCTGGATACCACCTGCAACTTGCTCGCAGAATATGGCGATCGCCTCCAGGACATCACCATCGTCAGCGAATCAGGAATGCATCAGCCTGAAGACCTAAAGCGAGTTTCTGCAGCAGGTGCCAAAGCAGTCCTTGTAGGTGAGTCCCTTATTCGTCAGCCTGATCCCGGCTCAGCCTTAACGACCCTGGTGGGGTAACCCGCCTGCCCAAGCAGGACCTCCCCATCTAAAATCAAAATTCAAACTGTTCCCACACAGCGAGTGACCGTCTTGGACTCCATTCCTTTGCCCTCTCCTATCCATTACGAGGTCCCCTTACAACTTTTAGAGCAAAAGGCCCGTTTTGCTGTGGGTGGGCATCCTGCCCAACGCGAAATGCTCCATGAGCTGATAGCAACCCTGCGCAAAGCCATGGTCCAACAACGTCGCCTCGAAGAGAGCTGCGCCAGAAATGGCCTCACAGTGGATCACCGCTGGAGCATCGGAGATAGTTCTCCCTCAGGAAGAACATCGATGTAACCCTTGAACATCCTAGGTATATCCCACCGTGATAGGTTATTGGGAGATTCGAGTTTTACATCAAGCTCGTAAATATACCTAATTTTCTATTTCGCTTAGGGCTGTCCGTCCATCATGGCCTCCAATCCCACGGATGAAACTTCTGATAACAGCCTGGGAGCTCAGTCTAGCGAGCCCCTAG
>CALLPZ010000043.1 GCA_938015405.1 uncultured Pseudanabaenaceae cyanobacterium | reverse complement strand
CGCTCTTGTTCGCTCATGCCGCCGAGAACTTCTACGACCGCCTGGCCGAAGACGTTACGGTTGGAGCCCTGCTCTTTAGAAGCACCGATGAATTCGTAGTCGTTGCTGGGCTTCTCAGTGTTCTTGAGAATCTCAGCGGCTTTGGGGTGACCCTTCGACTCTAGATAGGTAATGGCTGCAGGCACGGAAATCACATCGTGACCGTGGTTGGAGCCTTCCAGGCCTTCAATGCCGGGGCACATGGGGCGCTTGATGATGACGGCGAAGGGGCCAGGGGTGTTGATGGCTTCGCAGATGCAAGCGTACAGCGCATCAAGGTCCTCACCGTCGCACTGATTGGTTTTGAGGCCATGACCTTCCAGGGTCTGTTTGACGCTGTAGCCACCCAGATACTTGGAGGGGTTACCCGCGATGGTGACGTCGTTGTCGTCAATCAGGAGCTTAACGTTGATTTGCTGAGCCACAGCAAGGCGAGCAGCCTCAGCATCGTTACCTTCTTGCTGGGAGCCATCGGAGCCCAGGCAGAACGCAACTTTGCCAGGGTTCGCCAGGGCTACGCCGTTAACATAGGGCCACATGTGACCGAGGCGACCGGAGCTGAACTTAACGCCGGGGGTCAGGCCAAGCTCGGGGTGACCGGGGAGTTTGGAGTTGGCGGCGCGGTACTGCATGAGCTGCTCAGCGGGCAGGTCACCAGCGAGGGTCGCCATCAAATACTGGGTGCCCACGCGGTGCCCGGCTTCGTCAAAGAAGGTGGGGATGTAGCTGTCGGGCTGACTCTTGAAGAGTGCATCGAGGATCATGACCTCGGGGATGGTGTCGTAAGGACCACCAGTGTGGCCACCTACGCCGCGAGCTGCGCCCGTAGCAGTGAAAAACACGAGGGCATCCCGGCAAAGCTGGATATTGGCCTTCAGCGCTTCCCGCTGCTCGCTGGTCAAGGTCGCCACGGAGGGATCGAGCGACACAGATTTATAAGCGTTCAAATCAATCGGAAAGCTACCGATGTCAATACCCATGGATGTTTGTCTCCCTTCTTCTAAGTAACTGCGTCTGTAATTGATCAGGCCTGAGCCAGAACTAATCTTCGGTGATCTTAGGATCAAGCGTCCACCAAGAACAGATTAAGGCCTAACGTCCTTGTATTGGCGATCCCATCGATTCAATCTTCCTAATAGTCTCATCAACCTGAGCCCAAGACCTCAATGCAAGAGATACCAGTAGGAATAGAGACAGTCACGCATAAATAAGATACTTTCGATAGGAATTTGCGATTTTGGCCCACCAGAGAACGCTTTGGAAGGCTGAGCTTGTTGCCATACAGACATTGATGGTTCATCCAGAAGTTGCATGCCATTGCGACAGAACAAGCATATTGAAGCGGGAGAGGGCCATTTTGCAGCTTTCGAACTCAGGCCAAACCCACTTGCCTCCGGATCAGAAAACCCTGAACCACATGCGAGGGTTCAGGGCGAGGGTTCATCATGCTTGGAAAGCAAACAAACGAGCTGTTGCCGAAGCAAGCAGCGGCTGGAATTGTAAGTTGCCAAGGCAACCCAACTAAATCTAAGCCCAGCCCACTCGATCCATGATTTTGACAGCCACAGCGTTGTAGCGACCGTAGCGGGCCACACTAATGTTGTCTGACTTAAAACTACCGAAGCCCGCGACGATGGGGTCTAGGGGAACGCCAGGCATGGCCGGATATTCGTTATTGCCCTGGGCAAAGAACACTTGAGCTAAAGGACTCGCCAAGTATTCCAATAGGGCGATCGCCTCAGCTTTATGGGGAGCGGTCTTAACCATGCCAGCACCGCTAATGTTCACATGGGTACCGCGATCGCCTTGGTTGGGGAAAAAGACTTTCATCTGATTAAAGATGGCCTGTTTTTTGGGGTCGCGATCTTTGGCATAGCGGGGTAGGTAGTAAGTATTAGCAATGGCCAGATCCGCCACACCCGATGCTGCTGCCTCAATCTGGGCTCGGTCATTGCCCTTGGGCTTGCGAGCAAAGTTCGCCACAAATCCCTTAGCCCATTGCTCTGCTTGCCTCTCACCCAAGTTCGCCACCATGGAGGCCATCAGAGACTGATTGTAGATGTTGCTCGAAGAGCGAATCGCAATCTTTCCACGCCATTTTGAACTGGCCAACTCCTCATAGGTTGAAAGCTGAGAGGCGCTGACGCTATTGCGGTTGTACATCACCACTCGCGCCCGCTTGGAGAACCCAAACCACAGGCCACCGGGGTGACGGAGATTGGCTGGGATGCGGTTGTTAATCGCAGCGGATGAAACCGAGCGGAACAGGCCATCATTCTCTGCACGCCACAGGCGACTGGCATCCACAGTCATAAACACATCTGCTGGGCTGCGAGCCCCTTCACTCTTGATGCGCTCCAACAGAGCATCAGCCTTACCTTCAATCAAGTTGACCTTGATACCGGTCTTCAGCGTGAAAGTCTCATAGAGCTCATCATCGGTGTTGTAGTGACGCGACGAATAAAGATTAACGACCCGCTTGGCCTTACGTTGGGCCGCCGCAGATTGAGGGCGCAAAACCTGACTAGCAG
>CALLPZ010000042.1 GCA_938015405.1 uncultured Pseudanabaenaceae cyanobacterium | reverse complement strand
TTGGCTAGGCCTAGTGGGTCTGATGGATGCTGCAAGACCAGAGGTGGCAGAGGCCGTGGCGCGCTGTCGCCGTGCTGGGATCCGTCCAGTAATGATTACTGGAGACCACCAGTTGACCGCCCAGGCGATCGCCCAAACCCTAGGCATTGCCAACGCCAATGACCCAGCCCTGGAAGGCAAAGACCTCGCCACCATGGACGAAGCCACTCTCAAACAGACCGTTCACGACGTCAGCGTCTACGCCCGCGTTGCTCCCGAACACAAACTACGCATCGTCCAAGCCCTCCAGCAAGACGGCAAAACCGTCGCCATGACTGGCGACGGCGTCAACGATGCCCCTGCCCTCAAACAGGCCGACATCGGCATTGCCATGGGCATTACCGGCACCGACGTCAGCAAAGAAGCCAGCGACATGGTGCTCCTGGATGACAACTTCGCCACCATTGTCGCCGCCACGGAAGAAGGCCGCGTCGTTTACAGCAACATCCGCCGCTTTATCAAATACATTTTGGGATCCAACGTCGGCGAAGTGCTTACCATCGGCGCGGCCCCGCTCCTGGGCCTAGGCGGCTCCCCCCTCACGCCCCTGCAAATCCTCTGGATGAACCTCGTCACCGATGGCCTTCCCGCTCTCGCCCTAGCCGTCGAGCCCGCTGGTCCCAAGGTGATGGACCGCACACCCTACAATCCCCGCGAAAGCGTTTTCGCCCGAGGGCTGGGCTGGTACATCCTGCGCATCGGTCTGGTCTTCGCGGTCTTCACCATCGCCATGATGCTCTGGGCCTTCCGCTACAGCCATGATCCCGCCTATCCCGGTGACCCCGAGCGCTGGCGGACAATGGTCTTCACCACGCTATGTCTAGCGCAGATGGGCCATGCCATCGCCGCCCGCTCTAGCTCCCGCCTCACCCTCAACGTCCCTGCCGGGAGCAACCCTTACATCTGGGCCTCTGTCCTGGGAACGATCCTGCTCCAGCTGATGCTGCTCTACGTCCCCGCATTACGCAATTTCTTTGGCACCTATGCCCTCAGCCTCAGGGAACTGTTGATTTGCTGTGGCTTCAGCAGCTTGATCTTTATCTGGGTCGAAGGCGAAAAGCTAGTGGCCAAGCTACTGCGCTAGCCCACCCTCATCCATCAAACGCGATCGCCGTCCGAGCAATGGCTTCAACGAGGTATCCCTAAGCAAAGAAAGAGACCACAATCCCAAGCTCACGGAGCTTGTAACGATAATTTCAGCAATCTAACGGGGCTCACACCAAACCCCAACAAACCGAAACAGACTGATTGATCCCCGTTATTTCTCGCAAAAGCTTTCCCTGTATCACAAAAGTTATGTATCTGAACATTTCGGTTTTGATACAAACAGACAGGGAAAACGGTAGCGATCGCACCAGAACAGGGCTTTTCTCGAGCCAAATAGTTAGAGAACCTTAAGTTTGATCCCCATAGCTGGGCGATCAAAATGATCCCGTTTAAGGTTGATCTTGTGGTCGTTAGGGCTTTCCGAAAAGCGCCTAGCGAGGTCTGGAAATTCAAGAGGGGTGCCCAGATGTTGGTAATGCATTTTGTATTATCCAGGGAATATAAACTCTCCTGTTTTCTTCAGTCTTCTCAGTACTCTTAGCTTCTGATGACGATTACTTCGTCAGAAAACTTGGGAATCACTCACTGCACTTTCGAAGTGATCTCCCATCCCCTCTCTTACCTTATTCATTGATTTCCCTCAATCACGAATAGGTGCCTGTAACTCCGGTGGTGTTTCTCAATCCGCGCCGCGTAACCTTAAGCCTCCTCCTATGTCTAAGCTCAAAGAAAAATCTTTATCCACCCAGGTACAACGCATTTGTTGTCCCAATTGCGGCTGCTCCGCAGCAGAGCGCTACTTCCTACCGGAATATCGCATCATCCGCACCCAGTGCGGTACCTGCGACTATTTAATGGTGATGGGTGAAGGTGGAAAAGTGATCGAAGCCTATGCCCCTGGGCAGGACTCCTAAAGTTTTTGGCTAGTTTAAGACATTCTCCTAGGTTTTAATCCGAGGAAAGTCAGAAGTATAAAAAGTGCTCAGTTCCTGATTGGAACTGAGCACTTTTTATACTTAAAAGGAATATGCGTTACAACCTTTAGCTAAACTTTCTGCGCCCGCAATTGCCCACAAGCTGCATCAGCCTCCAATCCTCGAGAGTAACGGACACTCGTCGCAATATGGCGATCGCGCAATCGCTGAGCAAACCCTTCCACACTTTCCCGACTAGGCCGTTTGTAGTCCACCTCAGTAATGGGATTGTAGGGAATCAAATTCACGTGACTCTGAAAGCCCCGCAACTGCTTGGCCAACTCATCGGCCTGGCGGAGAGAATCATTCAACCCCGCCAACAAAATATACTCAAAGCTCACCCGGCGGCCTGTAATCAACAGATATTCCCGACACTCCTCCAATAGATCTTCAAAGGGATACTTCCGGGCCGTCGGAATCAGTTTCTGCCGTAACTCCTGATTAGATGCATGGAGGCTCACCGCGAGGGTGAACTGCGGCGTCCGCTCATCCAGCGTGCCCATCTCTGCCAGCTGCCGAATCCGCCCTGGAATTCCCACAGTCGAAACAGTCATCCCCCGCTGGCCAATGCCCACGTCTTGATTGAGACAGTGAATCGCTTTCACCACCTCTTTCGTATTCAGCAACGGTTCCCCCATACCCATAAAGACAAGGTTGCTGACCCGGCGGTCAAAATCTTCCTGGACCGTCAAAACCTGATCGATGATTTCTGCCGCCGTCAAATTGCGCTGAAAGCCGCCCTTGCCCGTCGCACAAAAATCACAGGCCATGGGGCAACCCACTTGGGAAGACACACAAACCGTCAAACGCTTATCTGACGGCATCCCCACCGTCTCAATGATGTGGCCATCCTTCAACCGCAGCAAGAACTTCACCGTGCCATCAGGGGCCACAGAGCGAAAATGAATTTTGGAGCGCCCCAGGTCTAGCTCCCCCGCATGCTCTCGCTGGGTCATCTGCTCTCGCCAGACCTTGGGAAACACTGAGATCTCCATCAGGCTTCGGGCCTGACGTTGATAGAGCCACTGGTGTAGCTGTTTACCTCGATAGGCCGGCTGCCCCTGTTCCTGAATCCAGGCTGTGAGTTCCGCCTGGGAGCGTCCCAGCAGCGGGGCATCAGGTGGCGTTGAGGTTACAGAATCGACAGAGGACGGAACAGCGGAAACCATAATCGGACAAGGCGTTGAGCCTGCAACAAAGCATCAGTTCCTATCCTACGAGCTTTATTGCCAGCGAAGGTCATCCGCGATCGCCAGGTTCATCAATCCATAAGATTGGGGTCTAATCCCTTACAGGGGTTCATGAACGCTCAGGGTGCAACTTTCCCAGCCCATGAATATCCCAGCGACTAATAAATGCGTCGCCCACGCCGGGACCGGGGCCGGGGAGCGGGTGGCAAATTCAAAGGGGGTCCCTGAAGCTGCGGGGCAGACGGGTCAAGCGGCTGAGGCGATCGCCGACTGGACTGAGGTCTAACAGCAGAATTCACATTGGCAGATCTAGAAACTTGAGGAGGCTGAGGCGCAACTTGCCTTGCTCCTTGCTGAGAACTAGAGCGGCGAAACGGCGGCTCAGCTGACCTTCCAGCGTAATAATTGGGAGTCCTTAAATCACCACTAGGATTCCCTCGTCTACGAGTCCGAGGACTAACCGAGAAACGAGTGGAGCGGAGCCGCTTGGCCAAAAATGCCGAAGCCCCCCGAGGGCGAGTCGGAAATGGCGCGTTGCCCAAACGGCGCTGTCGTAACCACCCCACTAAAAATCCAGCCCCCACCGTCAAAAGGCCAAAGGCAAAGAGAGAGCCACGCTCCCCCACGCCACCGATGACCATATCAGCAGCCCCCATCGTCCAAACAAAGCTGGCTAAGGAATCTTTATGAGAGGTCGTGCGCGCCACGGGGAGCCTCCTGAAGAGAGCAAACAAAGGAATACTGGAATCCTGAGCCCCCATCCCATAGAGATGGAGGCAGCTAAAAGATCGGAGCACAAGGCTCAAGCGCTCTTAAGTCAGGCCAATCCAGCTCAGCAAGCCGCGTCCGGTGAAATATTCAATCAGGACAATGACGGCAAACCCAACCATGGCAGCCCGGCCATTGAGCTTCTCCGCATATCGATGGAAGCCGTACTTGGGCTGATTAAACTGAGGCGTGATAGTGGGATTCGGTTTAGCCATAGGATTTGAGCGCATCGTACAGAACAGGCAGTAACAATATAACGTTTCCCGCAGACCAACCCCCAAGGGGTTTTCAGCACAGCGTTCAACAGAGGCAACAACCCACCCTAGCCAGGGCTGCCAGTCCCCACAAAATCTTGCCCGTTCCTCTTTCCAGATGTATTTATCTATCCATAGCACCTGCCAAATCCTAAATCCAGCCATTAGATTAGAGCTAGCCCCACTGCCACCAACCTATCTGCTGGAGAGAGTTATATCTCCATTCGCATCAGTGATGCACTGCCATACCTGCTCTTATCACCCAAATCGCATCACTCAACACAGCGATCGCCTGTAACTCAGTTGTACAAAAAACAGTAATCAGACAGTTAAGACTCCTCTAGCACTCGTTCTTCACACCCAAGAGATGATTGCCATGAAAATCGGTGTCCCTAAGGAAATTAAAGATCAAGAGCAGCGGGTGGGGCTACTCCCAGCCAGCGTTCGAGCCCTCGCGGAGCAGGGACACAGCATTGTTGTGGAAGCTGGAGCTGGCAAAGGGGCTGGCCATCCTGATGAAGCCTATTGCCAAGCCGGAGCCACCCTAACAGAAAGCGCCGCTGAGGCTTGGGCTCAAGACATGGTGGTCAAAGTCAAAGAGCCCCTGGCAGAGGAGTATCAATACCTTCGCAAAGAACTCCTACTGTTCACCTACCTGCACCTCGCAGCCAACCCGTCTCTCACTGAGGCCTTAATTGATAGCGGCACCAGCGCGATCGCCTATGAATGTGTGGAACGCGATCGTCGTTTTCCCCTACTCACTCCCATGAGCGTCATCGCCGGTCGCCTCGCCGTGCAATTTGGGGCTCACTTCCTCGAAGCCCCCCAAGGCGGCAGCGGCATTCTCCTGGGTGGCGTCCCCGGAGTTCGTCCCGGTCGCGTCACTATTCTCGGTGGCGGAATCGTCGGAACCGAAGCCGCCAAAATGGCTGTAGGCCTGGGGGCTCAAGTGCAAATCATCGATATCAACGTCGAACGCCTCAGCGAACTCGAAGCCCTCTTCGGCTCCCGCGTTGAACTTCTCCACAGCAGCACCGCTCAAATCGAAGCTGTCGTCCCCCAGGCTGATCTTCTGGTGGGAGCAGTCCTGGTTCCCGGGCGCCGTCCCCCCACCCTCGTTAGCCAAAAACTCGTCAGCCAAATGCGACCTGGCTCCGTCATCGTTGATGTCGCCGTCGATCAGGGTGGCTGCATCGAAACGATCCACACCACGTCCCACAGCGCCCCAACCTATGTGGAAGCAGGCGTCCTCCACTACGGCGTGCCCAACATGCCGGGAGCCGTACCGGGCACGGCAGCTCAGGCACTCAACAACAGCACTTTGCCCTACGTGCTTCAGCTCGCGAACCAAGGCATGGATGCCCTTAAAACCAACTCAGACCTAGCCCAAGGCCTCAACGTTTACCAACATGAGCTCATCCATCCCGCGATCCGCAAAGCTTTCCCCCACCTCTGCGCTGCAGTCGCCTAATCCCAAGCCCAGCAATCGGAATGACTGATTGCTGGGGTGAACAACGAGGCACATATCGCCTCAGCTCCTCGCCTGCTCCAAAACAAAAACAGCCACAGTTAACTTAAAGCGAGGCTAAGCACCCCCCTTAGCCTCAGGGAATTTTTCAATATTGGCCGTGCCGTAAAACACAAGCTTCGAACCACGAATACGAATGCGGTCCACCCGTAGCTGCGTGCCATCTAACGCAAACTTATCCAAGTTCATCAGATCATTGACATGGGCAACGAGGGCCTTGGCAACGGCTTGGGAAGCATCGTCCCCTTCATAGGAGACATCCACAAACTGGATCTTACGGCGATCCTCCACATCCACCCCAGCCTCAATGCTGAGCTGCACAGGTTCTGGCTGGTCACCCACTTGAACCGTGGAATCTAGCTTGAGCTTGCGGTTCTTCTGTACCGCCATCGTCGTGTTCTGGAACTTAAGGGGTTTCCCCTCAAACTCGATCAGTTCCAGCTTCGCCACCACAAAAGGTGTATTGAACGAAGTCGTTAAATCTTCTTCTGTAAGCACAACCCGCATCGTGGCTTCCACAGCCCGACGCAGCATGACCTTACCCTTAAAAATCGCACCAAAGTCAATTGAAATAGCCTGGAGATAGAGCTCCATGACCTCAATGCGCAAACCGTTATACATCCGCAAACCCTGACCGACGAGGTCAAAGCCATCGATGCTGCCTTGCAAAAGTTTTGCGATCGGTTCCGCTCGAACCGCCGCTTCTAGGCTTTCAGTTTGCTTAAACAAAGCCGCGATCGCAGCAGTTACAGCCTTGCTGATAACTTGATCGCCACCTTGACCCATGGAAGGGAGGCCGCCAAACACGCTCACTGCCTCGTTAGAGTGTACGCCGTCCAATGAAACAACCTTGTAGGTTGCCACATTGCTCGAGGCACAAGCTTTACCGCTAGATCCTAGCCCAAAGCGCAACCAGCAGACATAAAGAAAGTCGCATCCATCCATAGGAGATGTAACGGTAAAGGCCCACGTTGCTTCGGGGCAGCTCTCCAATTCAGCTTGGAAGAACCTAAAAGGAGCCGGGAAAAGACCCAACCAAACAGGATTTGGGCCACAGGCCACAAGCGATAGCCAGCATTGCTCTTAAAGCCTCAGATTTACGCAAAGTCGTTCATTTCAAGCATCTAGCATGCCAGTAAAGCGCGATCGCTCAGAATCCCCGGTTCAACCTACGAGTCAGACGGGCCTGAGCCAACCAGCCACTTCGGAATTCTTAGCTTTCCCATACAAACTTTGGCCAATCTCTGTATTTACGCACAAAATTCTCTGCGTAATTTACTGATTTACTCTGAGTTCCTTTGAACGTAAAAAAATCACGCTAGAGCGGTCATTCACAACAGCCTGAAGCCGCGACCCCATGAGCAACACCTTGGCCTCATCCACAAACACTGTGCCGCTGTCGGGTCTAGAGGTTGTTAGCACATCACACCCCAGCGCTCCCATTGTTGGATCTTCACCCACATCCACTCAGATGTTAGGAGATGCAGGCATTGCAATCCCGCCTGCAGCCGACACCCATGGCTCCCAGGTTGGGAGTGGTGTTGATCTGATCTGGCGACATACCGGCTCAGGCCAGGTTTTGGGCTGGTTTCTCGATGGGCTACAGGTCCAAACCAGCAATCTCATCGGCAATGTTGTCGCCGATACCAACTGGCAACTCAAAGGGACTGGCGACTTCAACAGTGATGGCCAAGAAGATTTGCTGTGGCACAACCAGGTTGCAGGCCAAGTCGTCGTTTGGTACATGGGCAACGGCAACCTAGAGCGTAGTGCGCTGGTCGGTTATGAAGTAGCGGATAGTCGATGGGAGATCGAAGGCGTCGGAGACTTCAACCAGGATGGCAAAGATGACATTCTGTGGCGGCATTATGGCTCCGGGCAGATATTTACCTGGGAAATGGACGGAGCGGGCAATGTCCAACAAGGCCGATTCCTGGGGGCAGCCGTGCCAGACCTAAATTGGCGCATCGAAGGCATCGGCGACTTCAATGGAGACGGTACAGAAGATTTGCTGTGGAGGCACTACGCATCCGGCCAAAACGTTGCCTTTCACCTCGATCACCAGGGCAATGTAGCCTCCTCAAGCCTGATCGGCCCCGTTGTCAGCGATCTGAACTGGAAGATTGAAGGCGTCGGCGATTTCAACGGAGATGGCGAAACAGACGTATTGCTGAGGCATTATCTGTCTGGTCAGAACTTAGCCTGGCTGATGAACGACAGCACTGTGATTGATGCTCAACTGATGGGCTCAACGGTGGCCGATACCCAGTGGCAACCCATTGTCAGCCGTCGTTCCCTGGTCGATCCAGAAGCAAACGTTCTCGAAACAACCTCAAGCGAACCCGCCAGCCCTGAAACACCAGAGCCAGTAGCGGAACCAGCACCCGAACCAGAAATTGTGGAACCAGCACCCGAACCAGAAATTGTGGAACCGGAGCCAGAGCCTGCACCGGAGCCAGAGCCTGAACCTGCCCCCGTTCCCCCTGCCCACAAGTTCAATATTGATATCGACTACAGCTTCGACACCAACGGTTGGTTCACCGCTGAGCGTCGAACTGCCCTAGAGGTCGCAGTCGCAGTCTGGGAAAACATCATCAAAGATGACTTTGCCACCACCTCAGCAGGTACCGTGACTCCCTTTGTCACCAACCCACAAACCGGGGAATACGCCGGAGCCTCGAACCTCTACATAACGAAGACAGAGATTGATGACCTGCGTATCTTCGTCGGAGCCCGCGCCATGGGCAGTGGCACCCTGGGTCAGGGGGGAGCGTCTGGCTATTACCTGAATCAGCAACGCTATGTGGGCGACGACTTTGAACCCTGGTTAGGGTCTGTTTCATTCAATAGCAGCGAGAACTGGTTCTTCGATGCAACCCCAACCACCAGCAACGATATCCCCAACAATCAGAGTGACTTCATTTCCACAGCAGTCCATGAAATTGGCCATATCCTCGGCTTCAATCGCAGCATCAATGCCTTTTCTCGTCACCTGAATAGCGCAGGAGATTTTGCAGGCCCCCAGGCCATGGCCAATAACGGCGGCGCAGCGATCCCCCTCGAAGGCTCTCACATCGAAGATGGCTATGAGTTTGGTGGCTCAGGCGAAACAGTCCTCGATCCGATTAGCTTCTCCGGTGTTCGCCAATTACCGACTGTTCTGGATATCGCAATCTTCGATGACATCGGCTATGAGGTGGACTACAGCCAGGCCACCCAAAATCAGTCAGAGAACCGGAATTCCGGCATTTCCGGTGATACGGGCTCCAATCGTATGGTCGCCCACGATGGCTTAGCGCCCGACTGCTGCAGCTGCGAGAACTGCCAGGGCAATTCGCTCCAGCTTGCTTTGGTCGGCGAGACCAGTTTGGAGGAGATAATCGCAGGCTAGAAAAGAATCAATCAGCACTGCAAAGAGCTGACTGCGGCACTGATAGAACAGGTTGAGGCCCATGAAGTTTTCAGCCAGATTGGCTAGGGATCACAAGCTCAAAGACCAAGACTGTCGCACTTGCTCGCTCAGAATTTCTGCGCGGAGCTTTAGATAGCCTTCTAAGATGAATGGAAGAGTGATCTGGGATTGAACGACCACGAATGAGCGTTGCAAAGCAACGGCGAGCCACTAGGTCCAGTCTGTGTCTATTCGGTTTTGCCCTTTTGGTGGACGTTGTATTCCGGTCAGTTCTGCCATAGATCGCGCATCTAATCTCTCACCGCATCTGGTGAACAACGCTAGACCATGACCCAAGCTACTCGTCAGACCTTGTCTTCTACTTCCACCCCCCAGGACGATCGCATCCTAATTTTCGACACCACCCTGCGTGATGGCGAGCAGTCTCCCGGTGCGAGCCTCAACCTGGAAGAGAAACTGGCGATCGCCAAACAACTGGCCAAGCTCCAAGTGGACATCATCGAAGCAGGCTTTCCCTTCGCTAGCCCTGGCGACTTCGAGGCAGTACAGCGCATTGCCGAAACCGTGGGCACAGCGGATGGCCCGACCATTTGCGGTTTAGCTCGGGCTTCTAAGAAAGACATCAAGGCGGCGGGTGATGCGCTGAAGCCTGCGGCCAAGGGTCGCATCCATACTTTCATTGCTAGCTCAGACATCCACCTGGAGTACAAGCTGAAGAAAACGCGGGCGGAGGTTTTGGAAATTGCCCCGGAGATGGTGGCCTATGCCAAGACCTTCACCGATGATGTGGAGTTTTCGCCTGAGGATGCCGGGCGCTCTGACCCAGAGTTTTTGTATCCACTGCTGGAAGCAGCGATCGCCGCAGGCGCAACCACGGTCAATATCCCCGATACGGTAGGCTTCACCACCCCGGCTGAATTTGGAGCCCTGATTCGCGGCATTAAGGAAAACGTCAGCAACATCGACCAAGCAATCATTTCGGTCCATGGCCATAACGACCTGGGCCTAGCGGTTGCCAACTTCCTCTCGGCAGTAGAGAACGGTGCCCGCCAGTTGGAATGCACGATCAACGGCATTGGCGAGCGGGCGGGTAATGCAGCCTTGGAAGAGCTGGTTATGGCGATGTATGTGCGCCGCAGCTACTACAACCCGTTCCTCGGTCGCTCGGCGGAGTCGGAAGCCGCGCTGACCAATATCAACACCCAGGAGATTTATAAGACTTCGCGCTTGGTCTCGAATCTGACGGGGATGTCTGTACAACCCAACAAAGCGATCGTTGGCAGCAACGCCTTCGCTCATGAATCCGGCATTCACCAAGACGGGATGCTGAAGAACAAGCGCACCTACGAAATTATGGATGCGGAGACCATTGGCTTAACCACTAATCGCATCACCCTGGGCAAGCTCTCGGGCCGCAATGCTTTCCGCTCACGCCTAACGGAGCTGGGCTTTGAGCTGACGGATGAGGAGCTGAATAAGGCCTTTGCACGGTTTAAGAAGCTGGCGGATAAGAAGCGTGATGTGACAGACCGGG
>CALLPZ010000041.1 GCA_938015405.1 uncultured Pseudanabaenaceae cyanobacterium | reverse complement strand
GGATAGCAAAGTGGTATCCTCCTCAACCACCACGAACGATGCGGGCATCAGCACCATCAATAGCTTTATTGACCGCATTGATGACTATCGCTTCACTTCTAAATCGGCTTCCCAGTTCCTCTTCCAATACAGTACGGTTCGTCTAGCCACTGACTATGCCGGGGGCGGTGATGGCGGAGCGATCTATCGCTATCTAAAAGGCGATGCAACGGTGGATTTGGGGAGTGAGAATTACGCCGATGGCGATCGCTGGCAAAAAGTAACCCAATCCAGCGGTGACCTCATTCCGAACATTGGCAATGTGACCGATTCTGATTCCATTGGAGTGGGTGGCTTAGTCGTGGTCAACAGCGTCAACGGTGGCGCGGCGAGCAGCATCAACAACGCCACGGTAGCGGCTAATACTCTCAATCTCATAGCCCTAGAAAATGCCAAAATTCAAGCCACCGCCGAAAGCAATGCCAGCTCCTCCGGCGGCAGCCTGTACGGCAGTGGCACATCCGTTGCCGTCAATGGCAGCATCGCCTTAAACCTCATACTCAGTGATGCAACCGCAACTATTACTAATAGCAGCATCACCACAATTGGAAATCTCACCCTCGATGCCCAAAACAATTCCCTCACCGATGCCACGCTATTGAGCAATGCCCAAAGCGGCGATACCGCTGTGGGAGCTGCGATCGCCTTCAATGTTATGGGCTGGAAGGCTCCGGGCCTTTTGACCCGAAGTCTAAGTGCGCTCATTGGTGATCCCAGTGAAGCGGGGCTGTTTACCGGCAGTCCCATTGCCGTCCAGGCCTCGATTGAAAATTCAGCCATTGTCACCGGGGGCGATCTCTCCCTCACGGGCACCACCCAGGCCCAGCTCAATGCCACGGTCAGTAATGCCGCCATCTCGGAGGCCTCTGCGCTCTACGGTGCCACGGGGATGAGCGTCGGCGGTGTCCTGGCCAGTAACCAAGTGGCCACGCGCACCAAGGCCTTTATTGATCAGCAGGATTTGGGCCAGACCGTCCAGGTGACTGGAGCCTTGACCACCTCCGCCCAAGACAATGCGGGCATCTATTCCAATAGCAAGTTGGTTTCTTCTTCTTCCACCACTAACGATGGGGGAGCCAGCCTGCTAAATGAAACGATTTCTGACCTGCTCCCAGCCGACTTCAACACCGATGAAGGTAGCCAGGAGATTGACTTTGGCGATCGCATCCGCCTCAGCGACAGCTACGGCAGCGTCACCCATACCTCGGATGCAGGCAGCCAAGACTTGGTCACGGGCAACATTATCAAAGTCTCGGAGGACCATAAGGATGTCACCTACTCCTCCGATGATGGCAAGCGCCTCGTGGTTGCAGGAGAAACGGTTGAGCTGGCTAGCGGATATAGCAACGGTGGCGCTGGCGGAGAGCTTTACCGCTATGTGGGCGAAGCAGGCTTTATTGATGTTTCAGCCGAAAACTATGGCAATGCCAGCCGCTGGCAGCAGGTGGATGGCGAAGCAGACAAGGTTTATGAATACCAGGGCAGTGATGCGACCCTAGACTTGACCTTACAGGATTACACCAACACCAGTCTCTGGACCGAGATCATCGGCACAGCGGGGGAGATCTACGAATATCTCGGCACCACTCGCACCGTCAATCTCACCAATGAGGACTATAGCGACCTCGGTTACTGGAAGAAGGCTCCTGAGACGCAAATCATTCCCCAGGGACTGAATATTTCCGATTCTGATTCCATTGCCATTGGTGGCTTGGTCGTGATGAACCAGGTGGATAGCGAGGCGATCGCCAATATCCATCGCGCCACGGTCACGGCGGATAGCATTAGCGTGACGGCGACTGAAACTTCCACGATTAAAGCGATCGCCGACAGTGCTGCATCCTCCTCCGGTGGAAGTGCCTATGGCAGCGGCACCTCCCTGGCAATCAATGGTGTACTAGCAACCAACCTAATTGAGAGCAAGGCGAACGCCACCATCACCAGCAGCAACGTCACCACCAATAGCGGTGACCTCCAATTGGACGCGAAGAATACCGCGATTATTGATGCGAGAAACCTGAGCACGACCACCACTGGAGATACCGGCGTAGGCATTACCCTGGCCTTCAACTCCATCGGCCGCACTTCCCCCACGATTCTGTTCGACAAAATTGATGCTCTCTTGGGCAAGCCAACCCTGGCGAATATCTTTGATGTTCCTTCGGAAGTCCAAGCCTTCATTGAAGACTCCACAATTACGGTTGGGGGCAATCTAAGTCTTTCCGCCCTTTCGCAATCCCAGTTGAATGCAGATGTCAGCAACGAAGCCACCTCGGCGGCCTCGGCATTGGTCAACGCCAGCGGCATGAGCATCGGCGGCATCCTGGCGAGCAACCGGGTGAATAGTTTTGCTCGGGCCTATATTGACTACAGCACAAGCCAAGGTTCGGTCACCGTCGGCGGTAATGTCACGGTGGATTCCCAAGATGAATCCATCATTCAAGCCGACACCAAGCTCGCCGCCACCTCGAAAACGACCAATGATGGCGGCCTTAGCATTGCCATGGGCCTTGCGGAAACCCTGTTGGGTGAATATCAGTACACCACAAACTCGGGTTCCCAAGCCATTCAACAGGGCGAGATGGTTCGCCTCGATGATAGCTACGCTGGGGGCGGTACTGCTGGAGCGGTCTATCAATACATCGGAAGTGATGCAACCCTAAATCTGGGCAGTCAAAACTACGACAGCGGC
>CALLPZ010000040.1 GCA_938015405.1 uncultured Pseudanabaenaceae cyanobacterium | reverse complement strand
GCACAGCAGCAGGCTTAGCCCAAACGCGATCGCCCGCGATGGTTTTAATGCGATACACCAACCCACCACCGCGATGCCCACAGCAACAATCGAGAACACAGCAAAAAGGTCCCACAGGACAGAAAACAGACAAGACTGAAGCCTCTCCCGCTATCTTCCCACCGAAAGAAAGACCTGTTTAGTAATTTATGCCACTAACAACGAGCCCGTAGAGCGGCCAAAGCACCGACACCTCATAAAAAGGGAGGTAACTAATTCATTTTCTTACCAACGCCCTGTCCCAGCCCCGTCTCTCGATAAATTTAAGTAGGTCTATTACTTTGCTCTGCCCCCAGACAGGCCAATGGACTGACTTACAGGGACTGCTCACCCTCAGAGACTCAGAATCCATGGCTCATCGTGCATCACGTTCACAAACTCAGCAGCCTCAGTGGAGGGTCGCCGTTACATTTACTGCGGGTCTAGCGATCGCCCTAGGTACCACACCAGTCAACGCCCAGCTCATCCCCGATAACAGCCTGGGTAACGAAAGCTCGGTCGTGCGACCCGGAAACAGTGACGCCACAACCGATCTCATCCAAGGCGGCGCTGCCCGAGGCATCCATCTCTTCCACAGCTTCCAAGACTTCAATATTGGCGCTGGGCAACAGGTCTACTTCGCCAACCCATCCGGCATTGAGCAAATTTTCAGCCGAGTCACCGGCAGCACGGCATCTCAAATTGAGGGCCTCCTGGGCGTGGCGGGGCCTGCCGACCTCTTCCTGCTCAATCCCCAGGGAATCCTCTTTGGCCCCAATGCAACGCTGGAAATTGGTGGCTCCTTTGTGGGTACGACTGCCAACGCCTTTGAGTTCAGCGATGGGCAACGCTTCGGCCTCTCATCATCGGCAACCTCGCCCACGCCGCTATTAACCACAACGCTTAAACCCGGCCTGCAATGGGGCAATGGAACGAGTAGCGGCATTGGTGACACGGTGGCCAGCGGAGCGGGCAGCATTCGCAATCTGGCGAACCTCACGGTGGGCCAAGACTTGCAACTGAGTGCTCAGAACCTAGACCTCCAGGGGCAGCTCCAGGCCGGGGGAGATCTCACCCTCCAGGCAAACGAGCAGCTCAAAGTCCGGGATCAAGTGGGTGCGGCCTTTGTAGCAGAAGCGGGGGAACAACTGCTGTTGCAGGGCGATCGCAGCCTCGACATTTTTGCCCTCAGCCACCCCAATAGCCAGCTTGGAGCTGATGGAGACCTCATTCTGCGCAGCGGCAACAGCATCAATGGCGATGCTCAGTTCCGCAGTGGTGGTAGCTTCCAGGTTCAACAGCTTGACCAAAGCCCAGGCCCCTTTAATAGCCCCAAAGATCCTGTGATTCGGGCAGGGGGCGATGTCAGCTTTACGGACTATCAAGGCAGCTCGCTCCATGTTTTGGCAGGCGGCCAGGTCACGGCAGATACGATTACGATTCTGGGGGCGGCGATCGGTGCTGTGGCGGAGGACTTCCTCCAAGAAACCGTTGCCCAGTCAGATGGCACAGTCGTAGACATTGATGGCAGCGCTCGACCCACCCTCGATATTCGGGCTGGCGTCTCACCAACCGCCTTGGGCAATGCCCTAGGAACCAGCGGAGATAGCAGTGGCTTTGGGACTGCCCCGGTGGATAGCACTAGCGCGACCTGAGCCGACATAAGCCTGGGGAACGTCACTGTTGCCGCCCCCAACGGCCAAGTTTTTTTGACGAACCAGTACCAACCCAATCCAGTCCTAGCTGGGGGCAATATCACCCTGGATAGCATTCAAGGCAACGATCAAGGCAGCACTCCGTTTTCGGGTAACGGTACAGATTTAGCCGTCGATGCTCGGCAAGACTTTAGTTTAGGCAACCAGGCCGACGTATCTTCTGCCACAGGCAAATCGGGCTCAATAAATCTCCTAGCTCAAGGTGATGTGAGACTTGACCAAAGCAAGCTTATTTCCCAAAACACCGGCACTGCCACAGCGATACAAGGCGGGTCCATCTCCATCCAGGCAGGAAATATAACGCTGTCCAATGGCGCTGAGATCACAACAAATGTAGGCGCAACTGCTGCAGGTACGGCAGGTGACATAACCCTCAACGGCACTCAAGTCCGAATCATTGACGGCTCCAGCCTAGAAGCCAGTACCAGTGGCATTGGTGATGGTGGAAATATTTCGATCTCTGCCACGGAGAAGGTCAGCATTACGGGGCCAGACTCCTATGTCCGCAGTTATGTCGAATCCACAGGCGTCGGCCAGGCGGGAGATATTCTCATTCAGGCCCCAGAAATTGAGGTTGACAATGCTGAAGTGCGGTCAACGTCACGTCCCAGAAATGGTGATTCTGGCCAGGGAAATGCAGGCAATATTACCTTTAACGCACCCAACACAATTCGCCTCGCGAATAAGACCCTGATTGATGCCAGCGTTGATGATAACGGTACTTCTGCCGGAAGTATCACCATGACCACTGGTATCTTTGAAATGTCCGATGAGACCAAAATCATTTCATTTTCTGATAGCACAGTGGCAGGGCCAGGTCAGCCCGAAAATATTGAGATTCGAGCCACTGAGTCATTTTCAGTAGATTCGGCAAGCGAAATTCTAGCCCTCCAAGGTGACGACAGCACTGGCAATGCAGGAGATATTTTTATCCAATCTCCCAGGATTTCAATCGCGAATGACTCTAAGGTGCTCTCTAACTCTGATGGGCAAGGAGATGCAGGTCAGGTCACACTCTTAGCTCCCAATGGTTCCATTAGCGTTAGCGATGGCGGTAAGGTCAAATCTAGAATTTCAAGAAAAGGCACAGGACAGGCTGGAGATGTCTTAATTGAGTCACCTGATGTGGAGGTCTTTGGTCGAAGCGAGGAAGGCTCGGACATTGCTTCCCAATCTAATGGCAAGGGGAATGCGGGAAATGTGACGATCCGAGCGGGTAACGGGCGAATTCGGATTGAGGATGAGGCTTCCGTTAAATCGACGATCGAGCCGCGTGGGGTGGGCAATGCTGGAGATGTCCTCTTAGAGGCAGCCACTGTCGCAGTCTTGGATACGGCCTTTTTACTGTCTAAGTCTGAGCCTCGGCGCCGTGATTCGGGGCAAGGCAATGCTGGCAAGCTGACCATCATCGCTTCAGAGAGTGTTGTATTTGCAGATGAAGCCAAGGTAGGCACCAGCGTGGATGACAACGGTTCCTTTGCAGGAGATATCTCGATTCGAACGGGTGAGTTCGAAATGCGTGATGAAGCAGAGCTTTTTGCAGTGGCTGATGGCGCAATTATTGGTGACAAGAATGGGGGAGGCGACATCGAGATCATCGCCACTGAATCCTTTAAGGTGACCGACGAAAGTAAGATTCTGACCGATCAGGAAGATGACAGTTTTGGTGATGCGGGCAATATCTTAATTCAATCTCCTGATATTGAAGTTTCTGAACGATCCAGCGTCAGCTCAGTCTCCCGTGGGAATGGTAATGGAGGTTCGATTAGGTTTGAGGCCGGAAGTGGCGATATTCGATTAGAGGATGGAGGGGTTGTCGGAGCGAATGTGGAAGATGAAGGCTTCGGCAGTGCTGGCAATATTTTCCTGAATGCTCAGAATATTACTCTCCTTGGCCGCAAGACAAAGGTAGAATCTCGCAACCGTTCTGTCCGGGGTGGCACAGGGGGCGATATTACGATTACGGGAGATCGCTTCACGATCCCTAATGGCGGAACCGTTGTCGCAAGCGTTGAAGAAGGAGCGAAGGGGAATTCCGGCAACATTCTCATCCAAGTACGGGAGCTAGAAACAGATAACTTCTCTTTCCAAAGCAACAGCCTTGGCGACGGATCTGCAGGCAATATAACGATTATTGCGACGGACTCCGCCAGCCTACAAAAAGGCTCTGTTCTAACCAGAATCAACAATACAGGTACCGGAACAGCAGGCAACATCATTCTGGAAACCCAAGATCTAGAGCTGCGCAACGGCGGGCGCTTTATTGCTGGCACCGAAGGCAATGGCCCTGGGGGCAATATAACCCTCAAGATACCTGGCAAAATTCTAATTACCGGTGAGACTCCCCCTATTGCTAATTGCACTAGCACCTGCGAAAGCGGGTTCCATTCAACCGTCAGTGAGCGCGCACTAGAAGACAGTCTCAATCGCGGTGGTTCAATTACGGGCCTTTTAGGCCAACTCACGATTAGCGAAGGCGGGCGCATTGATGTGAGCAGTCAGAACCTCGGGCAAGCAGGGTCTATTGATCTCACGGTAGAGTCCATCGATCTCCAGACAGGGGGACAGCTAAGTTCATCAGCCCTGGGAGCTGGAGATGGGGGTGATATTAAAGTCGTGGCGAGCGATCGCATCACAATCACCGACTCCGACAGTGGCCTCCTGGCCCGCACCAGCGATCTCGGCAACGCAGGCCAAATCGAGATTCAGACCCCTCAACTGAGTATTCAGGACAACGGCCTAATCGCCACAGCTGCTGACGCAACTGCAAAAGGAAATGCCGGAGGCGTCACGATTAACCCAGGTCCAGGCAACAATAGTCTGGACATCACGCTCCAAGATGGGACCATCACCGCCGAAACCCAAAGCATTGGTGCTGGCGGCGACCTCATCCTTACCGCTCCTGAGGCGATCAACATCCGAGGGAAAGGCATCCTCACCGCTCAAACTAGCGCTACGGGTTCCGCAGGCAATGTGAGCGTTACGACGGATCGTCTCACCATCGATCAAGGCACGACCCTCAGCACCACCGCCACTGCCACTGCAAATCCCCCCGCCAACGAAGACGGTACCAAGGCGAATATCAATCTCAACGCCAATGAAATGAACCTGTTTGGAACGGTCCAAGTGCTATCCGAAACCCAGGGCAATGCCCAGGCGGGCAGGCTGACGCTTCAGCCCAACGGCAGTGATAACCTGGCGATCAACCTTCGAGAGGGCTCTCGAGTGTCTGCCTCCACTTCAGGCAGCGGGAGTGGTGGGCAGCTCAGTTTGCTGGCCCCCAAGACATTGACAATCAGTGGCGAAGGCAGTCTGTCTGCCGAAACCTCAGGCAGTGGAGCCGCCGGGGCCGTGCTTGTCAAAGCTCAAGACTTTACGCTGCAAAACGGTGCCCAACTGTCTACCTCGACCTCCGGTTCAGGCAGTGGTGGCAATATCAGCATCAACGCTGAGAATAGCGTCACCATCAGCGATCGCGCCCAGCTCAAAGCCGAAACCCTCGGCGGTGGCGATGC
>CALLPZ010000039.1 GCA_938015405.1 uncultured Pseudanabaenaceae cyanobacterium | reverse complement strand
CATGGTTCTCCTGACCCAACCCAGCCAGCGTTCAAGCTCCACAGACTCCCTAGATGCTGATGTTGTGATCGTCGGAGCAGGCATCGTCGGGGCGACCCTGGCCTGTTCCTTGCTCGACTCTGGCCTGCGCGTGGCCCTAGTGGAAGCAAGGCCCCAATCCGCTGGCCTCCAGCAGCGTCGAGCCTATGCGGTCACCCTACTGTCTGCCGATATTTTTCGCGGCCTGGGCCTCTGGGATGCCATTCGCCCCAACATCACCGCCTGCTCCCGTATTCGCCTGTCAGACGGGGCCTATCCCAAAGTCGTTTGGCTAGATTCTAAGGACCTCAAACGTCAGGATGAAGTCGTCTACGTCGCTGAGCACAATGCCCTGCTCAAGCCCCTTTACGATCGCCTCGAACAATCGGGCAGCCTGCGCTGGTGCTGCCCCGCCCAAGTGAAGTCCGTGGACTATCTGCCCAGCTGTGCTGAAGTGACGCTAGAGCAAGACGGTCACCCCAAGGTCTTACGCTCCAAGCTCGTCGTTGCTGCAGATGGCGCTCAATCCCCCCTCAGAGAGGCCGCAGCAGTCTCAACGAAGGGATGGGGCTACTGGCAGTCCTGCATTGGCTTTACCGTGCGCCATGAGCAGCCCCACAACAACATCGCCTATGAGCGCTTTTGGCCCAGCGGCCCCTTCGCGATTCTGCCCCTGCCCGGCAATCGCTCCCAGGTGGTCTGGACAGCCCCCCATGAGGAAGCTAAAGCCATTGCGGCCCTCCCGGATGCCGAGTTCATTAAGCTCTTGGAGAAAAACTACGGCAATCAAATGGGCCGCGTTGAACCCGATAGCCCTCGGCGGGTGTTTCCTGTGCGCTTGATGCAGAGCGATCGCTACATTCTCCCCCGCTTGGCCCTGATCGGCGACGCTGCCCACAACTGCCACCCCGTCGGCGGCCAAGGCCTCAACATGGGCATCCGCGATGCCGCCGCCCTGGCCCAAGTGCTCCAGCAGTCCCATGGACGCGGCAAGGACATCGGCAGCGTCACTGCGCTAAAGCCCTACCAGCGCTGGCGCAAACTCGAGAACTGGGCCATCCTGGCCTTCACAGACTTCCTCGACCGTACCTTCTCCAACCAATGGATGCCGGTTATGGCTGTGCGACGCACTGGCCTGTGGATGTTGCGTCACATAGGCCCAGTGAGAGCGATCGCCCTCAGCATCATGACCGGCCAATTCGGCAAACGCCCCCAAATTGCCCACATGCGAAAAGGGTAGAGGCACGCTTAAAGCACCTCTACCCTTAACCGTTGTCTTAACCCATTCCCGCGTTACGCTTCGGCTTCAGCCTTAGCTGCTTCCTCAGCGGTCATCGCCTCAAACTTGTAGCCCACACCGCGCACCGTCTGAATCAGCGAAGGTTGACTCGTGTCAATCTCAATCTTCTTGCGGATTTGACCGATGTGAACGTCCACAACCCGCTGGTCACCGACGTAATCGTAATCCCAAACCTCTTGGATCAACTCTGCCCGACGCCAGACCCGGCCGGGGTGGCTGGCCAAGAAATGCAATAGATCAAATTCCAAAGCCGTCAGCGGTACCATTTCATCGTTGAGCGTCACCTCCCGACGAATGGGATCAATACTCAAGCCTTCATACTGCAGGCACTGCTGCTCAGCTGCCGTCACCGTACGTTGGCGCTTGAGAATGGCACCCACCCGAGCACCCAATTCACTCAAGCCAAAAGGCTTCGTAATGTAATCATCCGCCCCTTGCTTAAAGCCTTCGATCTTATCGGCTTCATCGTCACGGCTGGTGAGCATCAGCACGAAGACGCCGGTTCGACCCTGCATGTCATTGCAGAGGGCATAGCCCGTGGTGTCAGGCAAGTTGACATCGAGAATGACCAAGTCGGGTTTGAATTTCTCAAACAGCGACATGCCAGTTTTACCGTCTTCGGCTGCCTCAACCTGAAATCCTTGCTTAGTGAGGAATCGCAGGATCAGCGTGCGAACCGCGGTCTCGTCTTCGATGATGAGAATCTTGGCCGGTGCCATACGCGCAATCTCTGTGGAGGTGGGCAGACAGGAGTAACAATAGCGGACAAATCTAAGGTTGTGGGCGCTGTCGCTCAATATTTTGTACGGAGATTTAAATCTCCTCTACCAAATATATGGGCTTCGGCCCCAATAGAGAACCTTACCTAAGGGGTTATAACAAGGCTGAGAACGGTTCATCAGGAGACTTTTGTAGGAAAGTCTGGGGAGATACTCCCCGATGAACGGCCCAAAAGCCACGGAAATTCGCCCTAACAACGCACCAAAGCAACAGCTCATCTTGAGATAGACGACGACTTAGGGTTGTTGAAAGAATGCCCGATTCTAAAAAAAAATCAGCAATTTATCTTAGGAAAGTGTATTAACTCCGACCTTCACCCCATGGGAGAAGAAGCCCAGCAGGATAAACTAGCTAAGCTCTAGCAAGCAGAGGCATTAGCCTAATCTGCTGCCTTTATTCACATCACATCGCTGCATCCCACTATGAAAGTTGCCATCACTGGAGCCACAGGATTTGTTGGCAGTCGTCTGGTTGAGCGCCTCACCGAAGCAGGCCATCAGGTAGTGGTTTTAACCCGCAGCGTTAGTAAAGCGGAAAGACGCTTTCCCCAGACCCAATTTCCCAATCTGGAATTTGTCACCTACAGTCCCGCCACCGTTGAAGAATGGCAAGGCGCTTTATCTAGCTGTGATGGCGTCGTCAATCTCGCGGGCGAGCCCATTGCCGAGAAACGCTGGTCTGTTGACCAAAAGAACGAAATTCTCAATAGCCGCATCGATACCACTCGTAGCTTGGTCCAAGCCATGGGCCAAGGCGAATCTAAGCCCCAGGTCTTTGTCAGTGGTTCAGCGATCGGTTACTACGGCACCAGCGAAACCGCCAGTTTCGAAGAAAACAGCAACCCCGGCGACGACTTCCTGGCCGAAGTTTGCAAGCAATGGGAAGCCGAGGCTAAAAAGGTGTCCGATGACGTCCGCCTCGTGATTCTTCGCATTGGCATCGTGCTCGACAACGGCGGAGCCGTAGCCAAGATGCTCCCGGCCTTCAGAGCCTTTGCAGGCGGCCCCATTGGCAGTGGCAAGCAGTGGTTCTCCTGGATTGACCGAGAGGACCTGGTGAGCCTCATTCTCAAGGCGCTCACCGATGGTCAAATGCGAGGCACCTTCAATGCCACCAGCCCCAACCCAGTCACCATGAAGCAAATGACGGACACCCTGGGCAGCATCATGAGCCGCCCCGCCTGGATGCCCGTGCCCGGCTTTGCCCTAGAGCTGTTGCTGGGTGAGGGGGCCAAGGTGGTATTGGAAGGCCAAAAGGTGCTGCCCAAGCAGACCCAGGCCAGTGGGTTTGAGTATCAGTATGGTGAGCTGAAGGATTCTCTCAAGCGATTTGTCTAGGTCCCGGCCCTGCGAGGTCGGGCTCTTCCTAGGACGAAACGTTCTGGAAATAAACCTCTTCGTAGGGCTGAACCACGACAAAGCCATTGCCCCGAAATTCCATTTGGAATGACTCGCCTGAGCCTCTGCCTAAGAGCGTCTTGAACTGAATATCAGTCTTAAAGTTGGGCTCTAAATTGGCAGACCACATGACCGTGGCATTGGGGTCTGTCGTCACAGGGTTCCCTGGTGTCACGGGCAGGGTGAGGGGGTCATAGTGGCTGGTAATGGCGACCATGCCCTTACCTTGAAGCCGAATGTTGAACAACCCTCCCGCCATCATTGAGGAGATGCGTCGCATCATTCGAATGTCGTAGCTCAGGGACTTTTCGAAGGCCAAGAGGTCATTGCCATTGACGCAGATGGCCTCATTGTTGAGATTCAAAATTGTGACCTTCTTGCCCGAGTCTGCACAGAAGACAGAGCCACTGCCAGAGGCTTTTGTCAGGCGTGCTCCTTCCCCTGTAACGGCCTTCTTGAGCAAGTTACCGATGCCCTGCTCCAAGAAGCCTTCGCGCTCAAATTTGACATTGCCGGTGTAGGCCACCATCGCCCCCATCTTGATCCAAACCTCCCCCTTGAGGTTGATGTCGAGCATGCGGGGAGATTCAAGTTCAAACAGGCCCTGTTGGAGATCGCGATCGCGAGTCTGCTCCACGAAGGCTTTAAGGGAATAGCGAGCTTCCGCCGGAGCTGTCTCAGCAGCTGGCTTTTCCGCTGCCGCCATCTTTTGGGGCTGGGGCCTGGTCGGGACCTGGTCTTTGGGCAGGCGCAGACTAAACTGCTCCATCGCCTGATCACTGGATAAGGGTTGCGCTGAGGATGCCCCATCGGACGACTGCCATGCTTGCGATCGCTTCGACTGACGGCGGTCGCGATCGCCGGGGGGCTGGTTTGTCATGGATTACATCAATGGATAGGAATTATTCTCTGGATACCAAAAATCCCACACCATGACCAAAGATGAGTCATTTCTTGATGAATTCAGTCAGGATTACTTAGACTGCACCATCGTTCAGCAATGGTTAAATGACTCGCTTAAAACCCGACGTTTTGGGAGCTGCAGGAGCCTGGTGATAACTACGCTCTCGGAACCAAAGGTTACAGGCCCACTTCTCCCCACCGGTCACCGGTAATCCGCCATGGAGGCTTGCCGGATGGCGCAGGGTTGTTCCGGGATAACAGTTGTGAAACAACACCATACGATCCTTGATGGCCCGTACTTCCATATCTAGCTTGGGGAAGCAGGTTCCTCCCCCTGCGGCCACGTCATTGAGGTATAGCAGGCAGGTAACGAGCCGCTGCCCCCCACGCTCCATGCAGCGTTGGCCCCGCTCGGTCTTGGCATCCCAGGCATCGTAGTGGGGTCGGTACTCCTGGGTCTCGGCGTAGTGAATGACCTGAAGGGATTCGGCTTGGGTCAGGGGGAGATTGACCAGGGTGCTGATGCGATCGCACAACTGCCCAATCACCTCGGTTTGGCGATGGCGAACCCAGCAGTTTTGACCGGTCCGCCCTGCACTAACCGCTCCAGCTTTTGCATCGCTTACCACTGCACGCTGCAAGTTTGCTTGGGCAGCCGCGATTAAGGCAGTGCTCTCAGATGCTTGAAGAAAATCTTCAAAGACATAGACGATGGGATCTTCATTGACCTGCTGGCCGATGTCATATTGCTGGCGAATTTGCAGGGTCATGGCAGAGTCCAATCGCTTATTCAGCTTTGAAGGTAGCCCATTTCTTGAGGACCCAGCTACTCGCGCCGCTAACCAAGGCTCCAGCCATGATCAAACCAATGGCAGGCATAAACACCGGCTCCCAGAGACGGTGCCAAGCATCAAAGCCCAGAGGAATGTTGAAGCTACGGCCCAGGAGAGCGACGGCAAACCAAATGAAGCTCGCGAGTACAAAGAAGAAGTCGATCGTTAAAAACAGGTTGAGGCCGTTGAGCAGCTTATCTTTCATGGCAATGCTGTTTGGCGTTGGCGGTTGCAAAAGAGCGTGATCTAGCTGGGTCAGTGAGACCTTTGGACTTTTCTAGGGGTGGGTGGGTGGGCTCTAGCGACTAGCTTCGCCCACGCTCCGTCCATTGATAGTTACGACTCAACCCACCCTATTTTCTGCGAATCAGGCGTTTATTCAAAAACCCAGGCTTGGACTTTTTTCAAGCTCTTCCAGTCAGGTTTCCGCTTAAAGCCATCGGCAATGCTCTCCTCCACCTCAGTCTTAAGCTCCTCGGAGATGGTGACGAGCTGCTGGGCTGCTTCAATATGGTCGCGAACGCCCTTTTTGCCACTTTCTACCATCGCCATCGCCAAGTTAATTCTGGCTTGGGGATCCTGAGGATTGAGCTTCACCGCGCGGCTGGCAGCTTTAAAGGCCAGCTCAGGCTTGCTATCGAGCAAGTAAAGCCAGGAGAGGCAAGTCCAGGCGGGGCTACTCTTGGGGGCACGATCGCACAGACTCTTAAACACAGGGATGAGATCACCCACCGGTTCACCATTGCTGTATCGCTCAATGCCGCTGCTGAATAGCTCTTCTGCTGTCTGGGCCATAGTGGGGACGTAAATAGTTAAAGCCTTACAAACCAAAGGCGTACGGCCCAACAATTGGACAACGGTACGCCTTCGGATTAGAACATGTTGCCATGGTTTGGCAGCGCTTTGGAACGGGGGCGGTTAGGCAGAGAAGGACTTGCCGCAACCACAGGTCGCCGTTGCATTGGGATTCGTAAACTGAAAACCACCGCCAATCAGCTCATTGCTGTAATCCAGCATCATGCCGTAAATGTAGAGTAGGCTCTTTGGATCGCAGACCACCTGGAAACCGTCGTAGTCATAGACTTCGTCCTTTTCTGTGACGCTCTCCGGGGTCGCAAAGTCCATTTTGTAAGACATGCCGGAACATCCCCCATTGGTTACGCCAACGCGGAGCATCAAGTCCTTGCCCTGCTGTTCCCGCAGCGCCTTGAGCTGAACCAGGGCCATTTCGCTGATCAGAATGCCCCTATCATCGATTGCGGGGGGAGCCAATGTTTCAGTTGAAGTCATGGTCATTCAGCATCACTTAAGGTACGGTTGCCCAGTCCCGTCTATTACAGAAGGAAACGAGTCTTTCTGGGCTTTTCTGGAACTATTGTAGCGACTTACTTTGCGATTCCTGTGCCCAGCACTTGGGGTGATGCAAAGCTTGATGGTGGACTTGGCATCATTGCCCAGCCCTGACTCATCCCCCAAACGCCCAATCACACTCCAGTCCGTTCTAGAAGGGCAAGCCCCTGCGCCTAATCAATTCACTCCTGCTATCGAAATCGCCCATGGATTGCCTGAGCCCTAACACGATTCGTCGCCTTCGCCGCCTGCCTCAGCAGCCGGAAAGCGTGTGGGAGGGAGATCGCCTGGCACTCAATGCCGAAGTGCTCAATCCAAATCGGCCGACGGAATCCCAGCAGGCAGACTGTTTTGTCTGGGTGGATGAATCCCTACAACTGGTGCGGGGTATTGATGCAGTGATGGCCGGAGATGGACCCACTGCGTTTGTCCAGTCCTTGCTAAAGGCTATGGAAGAGCCCCTGGGCTGGCCTGATGAACCCACCGAACCCCAGCGTCCAGGACGAGTCGTGGTGCGCGATCGCGAATTGCATTTTCTGCTGCGGGGCATGCTGCGAGAGCTAGACATCTGCGTGGAATACCAGCCGGAGCTGCCCTTAGTGGATGAGCTCCTGCCCGGACTACAAGAGCTGATGGGCATGGCAGATGACATCTCTGAGCGGCTTTACAACGTCTTGGCGGACAAGGCCTATGACCTTTGGCAAGTGGCCCCTTGGCAACGGCTCCTTGACAGCGAAATCCTTTCGGTCGAAATGAAGGCCCTGGGAGTCACTTCTCCCCTCTACGTGTCAGTCATCGGTCGCCTGGGCCTTGAACAGGGTCTGGTCATTTACCGCTCATTGAATTCTCTCACCGCCTTCCGCGAGGCGGTCACCCAAGCCTCTCGCAATCCCGCGCAACTGCAAGCAGCCTTTGAGAACCAGGACTGTCTCTTTCTCAATTACGAGCCGAAAGTCGATACCCCCTTCGTGCGACGCCCCCGATTGGTCACTCGCCCGAACTGGGACGATATTGACCTGGACTTTGGCTCAATCAGCCCTAGCGAAGGGATGCGATCGCGCCTGGACCTCACCGAGCTCTCGATTCTCTATGGAACCCTAGAAGCCGTTCTACGCTTTTGGACCAGGCATGACGGGAAATTTAGCGGTGGCCAATTCCCCCCCTGCAAAAGCCGTTACAAGGTGAACATCCCCACAGCCCTTCAGCCCATTGAGGACATGGACCCTGTCCTCGTCACGGTGAAAACCCAACCCGTCTTGGCTCGGGCATTTGCTCCGGTAGTGGGCTAAAGCTGACACTCCATAACCTCAAAAGGCCCCAGGACAAAAGTTGTCCTGGGGCCTTTTGTTTAACACCAACAGAGATAGAGGTTTCCCCTCTATTTGCCGCCGTAGTAGAACGCAATTTCCTTGTCCTTCAAGCCAGGCCAACCCGCATCAACCAGTTTTTGGTTCAACTCATCCTGGGCAATATGCTTAGCCCCAATACGGACAATACGAGACCGCATGCTGTTGGTCACACCACTGCGCTTACGGTCACCCTCTAGGCCCATCACAGTTGTATAGAGTTCCAACTTGTCCGCAGGGATGGGGGAGCCATCCAGGTCAAGACCCTTGGCGATCGCAGCATCCACTGCTTCGGCACCGGTTTGGGGTTGATCAGTCATGGGAATTGAAATTTCAGAGATTGTTCGCTTTCCAGCCTACCGATCAACCGCCCCGCCGCTAAAGTTTTGCCAAAAGGCGTGCTAACACCAAGACTTTTCACATAGGCGGTTATCTGCAAATAGTGGCTTATTGCAAAAAATTCCAAAACAAAATCCCAAGAGCACAACTGACTCTGAGAAAGTCACTGCTCTTGGGATTGTTAAGTATGGGCGATACTGGACTTGAACCAGTGACAGCCTGCTTGTAAGGCAGGAGCTCTACCACTGAGCTAATCGCCCCAACGGTTAATGATGGTATCACAGTTCAGTCAGCCACAGAGCAACTTTCCTCCAAATTGACTTCAAAGCCTCGCAACATGGTGGTTGCAGGATTCAGGTCAGAGCAGTGTCAACAGGCAGAGCAACAATGCCTCCGTCCATTCCACCACTGCCCCATAGGTATCCCCCGTATGGCCCCCAAGCTGCCGGTCAAACCAAGCTCCCGTACCAAAGGCGATCGCAAAACCACCCATAACCATCCCCACCGCCAAGATCCAGCGAAACGGGAAGAGCCAGATGAATAACGCACTCAGTCCTAATAAAGCAATCACCCCTGGCCAGAGGTCATCAGGCGATCGCAACTGACGTTTATGAAAAGCTCCCTTGCCTTCCACCCGGAGATAGACATAGCGATCAATGGCTAAAACCTGCCCCCACCGCCCCCAGCCCATCGCTGCCATCAGCGCCACAGTGCGGCTCACAGGGTCCAGTGGCAAAGCCATCAGCGCTGCAAACTTAAGCAGAAGGAGCGCGATCGCCACCATCACGCCAAAGGCTCCCGTGACGCTATCCTTCATCACCGCCAGGCGACGCTTAGGATCCATCACCGCCAAGCCATCGGCGCTATCCATTGCTCCGTCTAGATGCAAACCACCTGTGAGACCCACCCAGCTCACCACAACGATGGCCGTACGCAGTACCAACGGCATCCCTAAGGCACCCAAGCCCCAATCCGCAATTCCCAAGCAAAGTCCAAGCCCAAGCCCCACCACTGGAGCAAAACGAGCAATACGATGAAACTCATGGCGCTGTGGAAACGGAATGGGCAACAGCGTATAGAAGGCCAGGCTCGCCAGGAACTGAGCCAAGTTACGCCCGAGATAACGCTGTAACAGACTTAAGACCCCAAGTTCTCCCGAAGAACCTGCCGCCGAAGCCACAGGACGAGCAGGCTTCGGAGAAGACTGAGTCACATCACTTGCTGGCGCATCTGTATTGGGAACAGAGGCGGTTTTGGAAGATTCGTCCAACACCTCAGACTTCCGGCTAGCCAGCTCTCCTCGCTCGAATCTCCAGCCCAGACGCCGCCCCCAACGCCGAACCCAAGCTGGAATTTGACGGCTTGCTCGTCCCCTCCCGTCCGTTCGCTCCCCCACAGAAGTCTGAACGGGATCTCTTACATCGGTAGAATCGTTCACCGTATTTTTACGGGGGTTCATAGGGAGCTAACTGAAGATCAAGGGCTATTCCAGCCCTCAAAGCAGCGTACCGCACCCCCGAATGGTCACAACCTTCAGTCTGAAAATGAGATTGAGCCATCCCCAGACCTAGCCCCCCAACAACCCGTCCAAGTCTCCATCAAGAGACAGGCAAACGCCTAAATTCAAAGGCTTACAGCCATTTTATTTTGACGTCAATTTATCAGAGGTAGGCCATATGACAAGATGGGCCGGAATCGTCAAGGGCTAGAGTTTACCCAGAAACAATGGCCAAATTTGCCCTTCTCCGCATTTCAGCGGAACCGTCTGACCAGAGACAAAGGCCATAATCGACTTAACGAAGAACGAATACTTCACCGCGTAGTTTTTTCTTCTCGGCCATACTGAGGTGGGTCAAGAGTCTCAGGGTTTATAGTGAGAAAACAGCTCGACTCCAGCGAACTACCAGGGTATAAATGCGGTGTCATTCAGTAATTGCGCTGAATAACCCACCATTATTCATAGTTCTACCCAGGCAAGAACACGGAACAGTGTCCGGGTTTTCTGCTGTTAGCGATGAAAGCTGCTGCATCAATGGGAACACAAGGAGGCTCTAGCCCCTTGTCGCAACTCATTGTCCAACGCAGTATGAGCTGCACCCACTGCCGACTGTCGTCCAACCGCGAAGTGTCTACATCCGATATGCCTTCAAGTTTCTACTCCGAGTCATCCACCAGGGTTGCGCCCTGCATCGTGGATCGCGGCATCATTTGCCAAAAGCAGGACATTCAGCGCCTCTTATCAGACTTGACTTGGGTAAGCTACGCCGAATTCCAGGGCGGTGAACTGGTGGCTCAAGGCGAAGGCTGCGTCAAACAGGTTTTCATCGACGACAACGGTTCAACCCTCATTGCGAACCGCAGTCTCTACATCAATCTGCAGAGCTTCGACTACATGGAGCTCAATACAGTCGGTCAGGATAGCGAGTTCTACTTGGTTCAGGACGACCGTCGCCTTCGCATTGTTCCCCTAGCAAACCCCATCCATCACAGCGGAGCTCCAGCGCTGGACAGTGCAACTTTGGAAGTCATGATGGCGGAAGTCCTTTCAGCCAACCTTGATGCTCAGTTGGATGACGACAATGGCAGCCTCTTCTAAATGGCTGCTGATGCTGACGCAGTGGCATCCAATCGAGACATTTTGTGATTGTGATTAGAAACGGTCGCTTAATAGCTCCGTTCTGAGCGGGAGGCTTTGCTCTATCAAGCCTCCCGCTTTGCGCTTTAAACGAGCGCTAGTTGTACAGGCGTCTAGATAAATCTAAACCTGCATCCTCAGCCATTTGTTGAGCGCCCCGCTTTTATGCACTAATGGAGCGAGTCTCGTTTCCGTTAGCTGCTTTGAGTTTTTCCTTCACCTGCCAAGCCCGCTGCTCCCATAGTCATGCAAGAGCTGGCGTCTTCGAAACCCCCCATGGTCCCGTCGAAACCCCTCGCTTCATGCCAGTAGGCACTCTGGGAACTGTGAAGGGCGTCACTGCAGCCCAGTTGAAGGAAACCCAGGCCGAGATGATTTTGGCCAATACTTACCATCTGCACTTGCTGCCCGGCGAAGACATCGTTAGCAAAGCTGGAGGGCTCCATGGCTTCATGAACTGGGATGGACCGATTCTGACCGATTCTGGCGGCTTCCAAGTCTTTAGCCTTAGCGAACTGCGCACCATCAGCGAGGAAGGCGTCACCTTCAAATCCCCCAGGGATGGCCGGGTAATCAACATGACGCCAGAGCATTCCATCGGCATCCAGAACAAGCTGGGGGCCGATGTGATTATGGCTTTTGACGAATGTCCTCCCTATCCTGCGACTCGCGAAGAAGTCACAGCGGCAACGGAACGGACCTACCGCTGGCTCAAGCGCTGCATGGTGGCCCATCAACGAGAAGACCAAGCCCTCTTCGGCATTGTTCAGGGTGGCTGTTATTTGGACCTGCGTCAGGCAGCGGCGAAGCAATTGGTGGAGCTGGACCTGCCGGGCTACGCCATTGGTGGTGTAAGCGTGGGAGAGCCTGCTGAATTTATTCACAGGATTGTGGATGCAACGGCTCCGCTGCTGCCAGAGGACAAGCCGAGGTATTTGATGGGGGTTGGGACCTATCGAGAGATGGCGCGGGCGATCGCCGCTGGTATCGACCTCTTCGACTGCGTTATCCCCACTCGCCTAGCCCGCCACGGCGCAGTCCTTGTAGGGGGTGAACGCTGGAACATCAAAAACGCAAAATTCCGCGAAGACTTCAGCTCCCTCGACGACAGTTGCCCTTGCTATACCTGTCAAAACTATAGCCGCGCCTATCTCTGCCACCTGATCCGCGCCCAGGAACTCGTCGGCTACACCCTCCTCTCTATCCACAACATCACCGAACTCATCCGCTTCACCCAAGCGATTCGAGCCAGCATCTTCGCCGGCACCTTCACCCAGGACTTTGCCGACTGGTTAACCCCAGTCGAGACCCAGGCGATGGAAGGGGAGTCGGGAGCCCAGCTGGACGCCGAAGTCACCTCTACAGCCCAAGATGAGGCAAGTCATTAACTTATGTAACGAGAAGCACCGCAGTCTGGGGGCTGGAAAGAAGCGATCGCCCAAGGCAGTGATAGGATTTAGTAACGTTTATATAAGCCGTCGGAGAGGACGTTCAATACATGGAAGCTGCTCTTCTTTTAGCAAAATTGCCCGAAGCCTATCGGATGTTTGGTCCGATTGTCGACATTCTCCCCGTGATCCCTGTGTTCTTCCTGCTGTTGGCGTTTGTCTGGCAGGCTGCAGTGGGTTTCCGTTAAGAAACACTTTTT
>CALLPZ010000038.1 GCA_938015405.1 uncultured Pseudanabaenaceae cyanobacterium | reverse complement strand
GACATTGAGGCTATGGAACCCCAAGCCCAACAGTGGACCCATCAATAGGAGGAGGAGAACGGTCTTGGGATTTCCTAGGGGATGAAGTGCATTGTCCTGGAGCAAGGTGTGGGCGATCGCGCCATGGAGATGAATCCCACTCGCAGGGGGGGATTGATCAAAGGGCGTGTAGAGCGGATCTGTGCCGGTTTGTGTCACACCGATTAAGACGAGCTTATTGCGGAAAGCCTCGCCAGGGACCTGCCCTTCCAAGACATCCACAAAAGAATATTGGGGGGCATGGGCTGCTGAGCCTGGCCAGTTCACCCATAATTTGGCGTCTTCTTCGTCCGTTGTGCCATTGCCAGGCGGTTCTGGATCGAGCCGTGACCCTTCACCAACGTTCTGAGCAATATCACGGGTTGGCTGTTCCAGGTTAATGGTTACATTGCCGGAGGTCAGGGTGTTGGTGAGCTGCTCTTGATAGGTTTGTAGCAGAGCAAGACTAAGGGCAGGGGTATTACCAATCTTGAGGTAGCTATACCGAGTGATACCGTCGTCGTCGCTGCGTCGGTCTACATGGCCGAGCGTGGCGGCAGCAGCGCTGAGTTGTTCTGTGGGATAGAGCGATGCTCCTTGGGTGGTCGCTCCGATGGCCAGAATGCCGTTGGCATTGTCGTCTAGTGCTTTGGCAAAGGCTGCATCATCTGGGGTGGATTCGGAGAATAGGATACTAAACCCCACTGCACCTGGTTGGGTCGGGAGTAGTTGGTCGAGCAGAGCTTTATAACGTTTTCGGGGCCAGGGATATCTGCCCAGGGCCTTGATGCTCGCCTCATCAATGGTGATGAGAGCAATGCGATCGTCCCAGGCTTGCTCTCCCCTGAGGCGATAAAGCAGCTTATAGGTAATCTGCTCCGCAGGTTGCCAGGCCCCTAGTTTGAAAAACAGCAGAACTAATAGACTGACGGCACCGCCTTTGAGCAACGGTTGGCTGTTGCGCCAAGAGAATAGTTGTTGGGGCCATTGCGATCGCGCCATGATTAAACCCGAAAGGCCGGTGTGAAATGAAAAGCGATTGTTGGCAAGGAAGCTAATATCAACAATGCGTAGATCCGTCTATCCAATGAACTGTTATCACCACCCCAACTCTTTCCTCTGATCTCATGGGATCAAGTCAGTCAGTGCGAGTCGGGAATGAGCCCATTCTTGACAGATGTGCCCAGCCTAGTCCGTTGAGATATTGCTTACCACCACTAATCATCCGTTGCCTCAACAGGCTGGGTCAACTGAATTCAGCGAATTGACCGAACTTCAGCCAGCTTGCAGTGATAGACTTCGCGACCATTGGCTGAAATTAGCGGGTGATTTCTACTCTGAGCTTTGGAGAGCATCGGATTGTCTCGGTATAGGCACGGTCTGAATTGAGATCTTCCTTCCGACTGGAATACATGCCCCTCTCAGGTAAAAAAATGCGAGTCCGAGGATGCCCATAGGGAAGGACACCGCTAGAATTGAAGGGCGAAAATGTAAAGAATTTTAAAAACTGGACAGGCTTCATGCGCGTAATTTTGATGACCGGCAAAGGTGGCGTTGGCAAGACCTCCGTGGCTGCAGCCACAGGCCTGCGCTGTGCAGAGCTGGGCTACAAAACCCTCGTGCTCAGCACGGACCCGGCCCATTCTCTGGCCGATAGCTTTGACATGGAGCTGAGCCATGACCCCATTGAGGTGAAGCCCAATCTGTTTGGTGCAGAATTGGATGCTCTGCGAGAGCTAGAAGGCAATTGGGGGGCTGTGAAGCGCTATATCACCCAAGTACTGCAAGCGCGTGGTCTGGAAGGCGTGGAGGCTGAGGAGCTGGCAATCCTGCCCGGTATGGATGAAATTTTTAGTCTGGTACGCATGAAGCGTCACTACGACGAAGATGAATTTGATGTGCTGATTATCGACTCTGCACCGACAGGGACGGCCCTGCGTTTGCTGAGTTTGCCAGAGGTAGCGGGCTTCTACATGCGCCGCTTCTACAAGCCCCTGCAAACGGTTTCTGCAGCTCTGCGCCCTTTGGTTGAGCCTCTTTTCCGTCCCGTGGCTGGTTTCTCCCTGCCTAATAAAGAGGTCATGGAAGCACCCTATGAATTTTATGAACAGCTAGAAGCGCTGGAAAAGGTGTTGACGGACCCCACGAAGACCTCCGTTCGCTTGGTGACCAATCCCGAAAAGATGGTGATCAAAGAGTCTCTACGAGCCCATGCCTACTTGTCCCTCTATAACGTGGGAACAGATATGGTTATTGCCAATCGCATCATTCCTGATAGCGTAACTGACCCCTTCTTTAAGCGCTGGAAGGAGAATCAGCAGGAATACAAGAAGCAAATCCATGATGACTTTTTGCCCCTGCCAGTACGGGAGGTGCCGCTCTACTCTGAGGAGATGTGTGGGCTAGAAGCGTTGCAGCGCCTTAAGGAAACTATCTATGGCGAGGACGATCCCACCCAGGTCTACTACAAGGAGACGACGCTGAAGGTGGTACAGCTTGATGACCAATACAGCTTGGAAATCTATTTGCCGGGCATTCCGAAGGAGCAAGTGGAGCTGAGCAAGACGGGTGATGAGCTCAATGTTCGCATTGGTAACCACCGTCGTAACTTAGTGTTGCCACAAGCTCTGGCAGCACTTCAGCCTGCTGGCGCGAAGATGGAGGAAGACTATCTCAAGATTCGTTTTGCCCAGGCTGCTTAAGGACTTGTCCCTGCGATCGCACTAACGCCCTCATACGGGGGTGACTAAAAGCTCAAAAGCTCGTCGGTTGAGAAACCGACGAGCTTTTCACGTGAAATAGTTGGGTTATACCCTAGGCAACTAATGTCACGGTTGGCCCACTATTTCCGAGTGCTAATTCTTGCTGAGCGCTGAGGAATTCGCTGTAGTCGGCCATGGTGTCGGTACCACAGATGTTGAGGACGACTTCGCTGAGGAGCCAGAGGCTGGTTTTAACGAGGAGTACTTTCCAGTTACAGCGCATGGGAGGGGCCTCAGCTAGGGAAGACGGTGAGCAGCGGGCTCGAACTCTAACTAAGGCTATATAGGTAGAAGAGCGATCGCTTATGCAGCGATAGCTCTTCTATCGTTATGGGGATTTACGCTGGGAGGACCTTAATCCTGGATATACTCTGCGCCACTCATCAGTGCTATCTCAGCCCGCACAAACTCTCGTCCCAGATAGAGAGCATGGTCCAGCTTGGTGAGAGGGCATGGCTCCGCTTCTTCGGTGATCTTCATGCCCAACTCCTTTGCAGAGCGTCCACGATATTGGGCGGTAGGAAGGCGCTTAAGGCTCCCTTTACAGGCCAAGACTTCCCCAGTCTCGGGGTCTGTGGCTAGGCCTTGCTCATTAATGTCATTGCCGTAGTGGTCGGCGCAGATCTCACCTGTTTCGCGATCCAAAAAAATAATGAAGTAGCCCGCTGGGTCCAGTTCAATGAAGCGATTGGAGAGCTTGTTGTCCATTGTCGCGATCGCCGCTGCAGCTTCAGGGGCGATTGCTGGGCAAGTTTCCGAAGGAATCGCGTTGGGGCTTAGCACCATAGTTTTTGAGCATTGCAAATCATCTGTTCTCTATTCTCGCTTGGTGGGGCCCCTGGCAACAATCCCTTCAGTGGGTGGGTCTTGGTTTTGGCTTGTAAGAAGACGTTGATGATGTCAATTGTCGAGGCTGGGAAAGGGGCCAAATATCTTTCTGAGAGTCGTGGTTCTGGCTCTGGGCGAGCTGAATCTGCGAAATATATCGCTTTCTTCCTGATGTTAATGGAGTAGTGAACACAGAGTTCTTTAAGCGCTCTGGGGAGGAATTAGCGCGATGGAATCCACTCGTCTCATCAAATCATTCGTATGGCTAACAGGGGCTTTGGGGTTGGCCCTGGGGAGCTTGGCGGGGGGAGATCGCGCGATCGCTGCAGATCCCGCACATGTTCAGCAACTCATTGACACCGGAGTTTGTGTCCAATGTGACTTGGCCGGGGCTGACTTGCAGGGCATCCATGCGATTGGTGCTGATTTGCGAGGTGCGGATCTCTCCGGTGCCAACTTGAATGATGCCAACCTGGAAGGGGCTGATTTGACCGGTGCTAATCTCAATCGCGCCACGTTGAAACGGGTGATGTTGACGGATTCTGTTTTGGCAGCAGTAGATCTTCGCTTTTCGAACTTGACCGAGGCCAAGCTCTACCATGCAGACCTTGAGGGGGCATTGGTGCACAACATGATTTTGACCCAGGCAGAAACCTTCGGAACCCAAATCGCGGCTTATTAATCAGGGCTATTTTCACGACTACTGAAGCTCTAACCCTCCTAATCTAGCGGTGGTCTTATATCACTACTGGATTGAAAATTAAACTCAAAGAAAGTGTGAGAGATCTTTATCTCTCACACTTTCTTTGTCATTTTGACTGCTGTAGAAGCGAGACAATATTGTAGATATACAAGGGAATCATTAGCCAGATTCTTTAATTTCTAGGCGATGTAAGCCTGGGTCTGAGTCTTGAGTTGCTTGATAAACTGTCTGTGCTTTTTCTTGAGTAAGTGCTGGCGAGCAGAACTGTCTTGAGCCTTATGGATTCTGACCCCTCGTACGCGTAGATTCTCAGCTAATCAGTTGCTGTGACATTGATTGAAAGGGGGAGATCGCTTTTGAATGACGTCCGATCAATTGAGTGATTTTCAGTTACTTTCGTTGCTCGATTGCCTGAGGTAAGTGTGCATGTGCTTAGACTAGCGCAAGGCCCACTAGTTGCCTGGAAGGCTGGAGAGGCAAGATTCGACCTTTACTAGGCTTGTTTCATTCAGCAACTGTTGGTCTTAGGATGAGGCTTCTTCCCTTGCTTGGGATAGGTGGAAACGAACGAGTGAGATGAGAGCCAGGAGCCCTGAAGCAGACAGACCTTCGTCGAGAGTAGCCACTCCGGCTTGTCTAAAGAATTGAGCTATTCCCTTGGAGAATCTGTCAAGGAGTGATGAAAGCCTCGATGGGTAAAATCCTGCTGCTTTGCTCCTCGCCCATCTCATGCTGCGATTCCTACGATTGGGGATCGCTTTCACCGTGCTCCATTCCTGGGATTCTGTATTGATCTTGACAAAACACCACCTGATGGGGGATCGATATGCTCCGCAAATGTCAGATCTGTGATTGATTAGCATCGTTAATCAATGAGATTGGGGATCACCATTAAGCCAATGTTGGCAATAGACCCCAGCCAATCTATGCTGGCTTTTATGAAGATTGCAGAATTCAGCAATATTTCTTCTTCCTAGGACGAGACCTCGTCACGGGAAGCGTAAGCGATTCAAGCTTTTAGTCAGTAATTTGTACTAAGGACGTCGAAACAATGCCCATTGCTGTAGGAATGATTGAAACCCTAGGTTTCCCCGCTGTTGTTGAAGCTTCTGACGCCATGGTCAAAGCCGCTCGCGTAACGCTGGTGGGCTACGAGAAAATCGGTAGTGGTCGTGTGACCGTGATTGTTCGTGGAGACGTTTCCGAAGTTCAGGCTTCTGTTTCTGCTGGCATCGACTCCGCTAAGCGCGTTGCGGGTGGCGAGGTTCTGTCTCACCACATCATTGCTCGCCCCCACGAGAACCTTGAGTACGTTCTCCCCATTCGTTACACCGAAGCTGTTGAGCAGTTCCGCATGTAGGACTGAGCTTCATCGCTGAAGTTGATCCAGCTTGGCACTCGACTTCAGTGCAGCCTAAACCTGTGAGGGAAAGGCGCAGCTTAGGAGTATCACTTCTAGGGAATCCGCCACTGGAGTCCTGTGGCTATGACTCCCTAGAAGAGAAAAATTAAATTTCATGCGTATAGCAAAGGTCCGAGGAACGGTTGTTAGCACCTACAAGGAACCTAGCCTCCAGGGGGTGAAGTTCTTAGTTCTGCAATTTGTGGATGAAAGTGGGGAGCTAGTGCCGGGCCATGAGGTCGCCGCTGACATGGTTGGGGCAGGTGTGGATGAATGGGTTTTAGTCAGTCGGGGTAGCCAAGCTCGCCATGTGCGGGATTGTAGCGATCGCCCGATTGATGCTGCCGTCATCGCAATCATTGACACCGTTACGGTGGAAAATCGTTCCCTTTACCGGAAATAGCATTGACCCGAGGGTCGTGAGGAGATGTGCGGTTCCGCTTCTTGAGCGTTATTGCCTCCGAGCAAAGAAGTTTGAGACATCTTCGCAAGCTGCAAAAAGACGCGCTGTAGCAGGCGTAACGCTTCATTAGCGATAGCCAAATGGGCAGCAGTGCTGTTCATTGACATTGGAGGAAGTCATCTGTGGTGGTTCATAGCGTCACCGCTCCATCAATTCCAAATTCAGCGAATCCCGGTGCCAATCCATGGGCTAAGTCCCTGGCAGAGCCCACTATTGATTCCGCTGCCTATGTGCATTCCTTCTCCAATATCATTGGAGATGTGTGCATCGGTGCGGATGCTTTGGTGTCTCCTGGCACTTCCATCCGAGCAGATGAAGGGACGCCCTTTTGGATTGGTCCAGGGACCATTGTTCAGGATGGGGTTGTGGTCCATGGTTTAGCCCAGGGACGAGTTCTTGGCGATAACCAGCGGGATTATTCCGTTTGGATTGGTCAAGGTTCAACCCTTGCCCACAAGGCTTTGGTCCATGGCCCGGCCTATGTGGGAGATGGCTGTTTTATTGGCTTTCGCTCGACTATTTTCAATGCCCGGGTGGGGGCTGGGTCCATCGTGATGATGCATGTGCTGATTCAGGATGTGGAAATTCCCCCTGGTAAATACGTGCCTTCGGGTGCGGTGATTACGAATCAGCAGCAGGCTGACCGCCTACCTGATGTGCGCTCTGAGGATCAATCCTTTGTGGCTCACATCATTGGGATTAGCCAAGCGACAAAGGCTGGCTACCACGCTGGAGCGGAGCAACGCTGCGTTCTGCCCCAGACACCTGCTGAGCAGCATCCAGATATTTCAATCGACGGGAACAAACAGATGAGAAACGGTACTGGGCTCCTTAGCCCTGAAGTTGTCGCCCAGGTTCGGAGTTTGCTCAGCCAGGGTTACAAAATTGGTACGGAACATGCCACGCCTCGGCGCTTCCGTACGAGTTCTTGGCAGACCTGCCAGCCCATTCAGGCCAGTGGTGAAGGTCAGGTCATTGCAGAACTCGAGTCCTGCGTGCGCGAGCATGAAGGCGAGTATGTTCGCATCATCGGCATTGATACCAAGGCACGTCGCCGCGTCCTGGAAGCATTGATTCAGCGTCCTGATGGCAAGCCCGTTGCCCAGGGTCATGCAGCAGCAGTGCCTTCCGGTGGCGGTGGCCGTAATCGCACTGGCAATAGCCATGTTTCTGGTGGTGGCTGGACCTCCCAAATCACTAACTACATCAACCAGGGCTACAAGGTGACAACGGAGCATGCTAATGCTCGTCGCTTCAAAACTAGCTCTTGGTTGACTGGCAGTAGCCAGCAGTCCGTTGCTGGGCTGCAGAGCTTTATGGCTGAGCACACCGGTGAATATGTGCGTGCGGTCATCGTCGATACCGCTGCCCGTCGCCGTGTCGCGGAAATTCTGGTTCAGCGTCCTGATGGTCCCGTTGATACCTCAAGTGCACCGGCAACACTGGCTAGCGGTGCAACTGCGACTAGCAGCACTGCGAGCAGCAGTAGTGGCGGTGGCAATAGTGGCGGTGGTGATGTGACTTCCCAAGTCCGTAGCATTCTGAGCCAAGGCTGCCGTGTGGGCGTTGAGTATGCGAGCCCTCGTCGTTTTAAGACCAGCAGCTGGCAAACCTTGCCTTTGATTAATTCCACTAGCGAGTCTCAGGTGATTGGTACCTTGAATGACTATCTAGCGGATCACCCGAAGGATTATGTTCGCCTGATTGGGGTCGACATTAAGGCCAAGCGTCGAATGAGCGAGATCCTTGTCCAAAGGCCATAGGCAGGATTAATGCACTTGCCCCCACTGCAGTCACCATCAATGACTCATTACTGCACGAGTGGTGATGTCTCCATTGCCCCCGATGCAGTGATCGCAGCGGGGTCGGTGCTCAAAGCTGATAGTGATTGCGCCATCGTCATTGGTGCAGGAGTCTGTTTGGGCCTAGGTTCTGTACTCCATGCCAATGACGGCACCATCACGGTAGAGGCCGGTGCTTCTCTTGGTGCAGGAACTGTCATCGTTGGCCATTGCCGCATCGGTGCTCAGGCCTGTATTGGCACTTCCACCACGATTTACAACGTGAGTGTTGCACCGGGCCAGCTCGTGCCTCCAGCGTCCCTGCTTGGAAGCATGGGTCGCTCGGTTGAAGCCACAACTTTTGCTTCGGAACAGCAGCCTGATGCTGCTCCGAAAATAGAAAATGTTGGTGCTGCAACCGATAAACGTAACAGTGCTGAGGCCTCTACTCCAAAAGCTGCCAAGATGGAACCAGAGCCTTCCCCTTGGGATGAGGTTGAGCCAGAAACTCCAACTGCTTCAAGCTCGCCTAGTTCAACTGCTGCAACCGGAAAGCCTCGGTCTAAGACCGTTGTTTATGGCAAGGCTCAGTTTGAACAGATGAGAGGCGAGATGTTTTCTCATTGAGAAGGTATCTAACGACTTGCATTGAACCCGGTGGGTTGAAGGCACCAGCTATCTTTTGGGACTGCTTCCCATGTCCGATCTCAGTAATGCTAGCTCTGACAATCCTGCCCAGGAGCAGAATATTGTTCCTAGTCCAGCCGGGGCTCAACCTGCCTCTGCTGAACAAAAGGATGAGCTGTCTGTTCAGGCCTTGAAGCCCAAGCCTCTTGATGAAGGGGCCTTGGGGTTGGTCTGTACCCGAAGTTTCCCAGCCATTATTGGGACAGCAGACATGATGCTCAAGTCTTCCGGGGTCACCTTGGTGGGCTATGAGAAAACGGGAAGTGGTTACTGCACGGCGGTGGTACGGGGTGGCTATGCCGATGTCAAGATTGCCGTGGCTGCAGGCAAGAAAACCGCAGAACAGTTCGACCAATATGTGTCGAGTATGATGCTGCCTCGGCCTTGGCCCAACCTCGATGCTGTCTTACCGATTAGCTCTCGCTTTGCAGAGTTTTCTGAGCGGGCAGGGGATTTTGAAACGACCGGTGCGCTCGGCATGATCGAGACCCGAGGTTTTCCAGCAATGGTGGGTGCTTCTGACGCCATGATGAAATGCGCCAATGTTGACCTGATCACCTATGAGACTACAGGCAGTGGTTTATGTACGGCGATCGTTCAAGGTCGCATCGGCGATGTGACGATGGCGGTGGAAGCAGGAATGAATGAGGCGGAGCGTATTGGCGAACTCCACGCAATTATGGTTATTCCTCGTCCATTGGATGATCTGATGAAGGTCATGCCGAAGCCAAAACGCATGACGATGGAACAGCCTTTACCAGAATTAGCTGAAAAAGCTGCGCCGGAACAGGCGATTGAGCAAGCTCCTCCAGCAGAGCAGATTGCTCTACCAGAATTGCAAGAGCGAGAACTTGTGCCAGTGGAAGTGCAAGCTGCTCAACCTCTGCAAGAGTCACAGGCGTTGAACTTACCTGTTGATGAATCGACTCGTCTTTTGGAAGATCCTGCTATTTCACAAGAAAAGGTTTTGACGGAACAGGAGAAGTCTCCAACTATTCCTTCTCAGCCTCAGAAAGAGTTGCCTGAACGAACGGGGGATTCTGAGCGCGAATAGCATAAGAGATGGTTGATCTCCTATCTATTTTGTTATGTCTTTCTGACCTGTGCCAATGGTCTAAAGTTTTGAGCTTCATGCCTGGAGTTCGTAGGTCAATCATAAGCAATATTTGATCTTGCCTAGGGAGCAGCTCTTGGTGAGTAATCTGCCTTTTTTGATGGGTGCTAAATAGAGCTTGTAGAAGGCTCAATACTTATTGCTTCTCTTTGAAATTTAGTGGTTTTGAATTCTTCACTCCTATGAGCTGTGAAGAAAATTGATTTCTTCTGCGCTTGCTTTGCTCTTTTATACGTCTAAGTCTCTTGGTATGCATCTAACTCTTGGCTTGTTAAAGCCTCTAAGCCGTCTCTCTATATAGGTTAACGATACTTCTACTAATTGTGAGTGAATGCTCATTTTATAGGTACTTGCTGGTAGTACTTGATGCTTTAGCTTGTGGATTAGGTAGCTGCCTAATCCGCAGCTCCTTGGAAGAATGCTCGACAAATAGGCTTTTGGTGAGGCGCTTTTGAGTGCCAGTAGAGTGCTTTGGTGGAGAGGGAGAACCCCTCTGCTCAAGCACTCTTTTCGTAGGGGATTTCAGTCGCTGGAGATAGTTAAGTAAAACCTATCGATCCCGCCAGGAAAGTCATGGATCTGAATGAGCCGCCACATGCTAAGTTAATTCTTAAGAAAGAGCTCAACATTGCAGAGTAACTTTCAACAATGTCAGTCGTAAGACGAGCGTTCTGCCGGTTTGGATAGGGCTATTAATTGGCTTTGTAGTTTGACTGCATTGTCAGTGTCGCCCCAACGAATAGCCCAAAAGTTTTGGAGCTGGAGTTGGAGCGGGCTGAGCCTGAACCAACTCCAGAAGCGGCAGAGTCTTCGATTTTGTGAAACTAGGGAGAAATATAGTAAATGGCCGCACAGAACCAGGGCTATAAGGCCGGTGTACAGGACTATCGTCTGACCTATTACACCCCTGAGTACACCCCCAAGGACACCGACCTGTTGGCATGCTTCCGCATGACCCCTCAGCCTGGTGTACCTGCTGAAGAAGCAGCTGCAGCTGTTGCCGCTGAATCCTCCACCGGTACTTGGACCACGGTTTGGACCGACTTGCTGACCGACCTGGATCGCTACAAAGGTCGTTGCTATGCAGTTGAGCCCGTTCCTGGCGAAGACAACCAGTACTTCTGCTTCATTGCATATCCTTTGGATCTGTTT
>CALLPZ010000037.1 GCA_938015405.1 uncultured Pseudanabaenaceae cyanobacterium | reverse complement strand
TCCCCCTGTATCCTCTGGATCGATGAAATCGATAAAGCCTTCGCTGGACTGGGCGGTCGCGGTGACTCCGGCACCACCAACCGCGTCTTCGGCACCTTCCTGACCTGGCTCGCCGAAAAGCAATCCCCCGTCTTCGTCGTCGCCACCGCCAACAACATCCAAACCCTCCCCGCTGAACTCCTCCGCAAGGGCCGCTTCGACGAAATCTTCTTCGTTGGCCTACCCAACGACCAGGAGCGCCAAGCCATCTTTGAAGTCCACCTATCGCGATTACGTCCCCACAACCTCAAGGCTTACGACCTCAAACGTCTCGCCTACGAAACCCCCGACTTCTCCGGCGCAGAAATTGAGCAAACCCTCGTGGAAGCGATGCATATCGGCTTCAGCCAAAATCGCGACTTTGGCACCGACGATGTCCTCCAAGCCGCCAGCCAAATTGTGCCCCTAGCTCGCACCGCCAAGGATCAAATTGAAGCCCTTCAGGAATGGGCCTCTGCGGGTCGCGCCCGTCCTGCATCAAACTACAGCAGCCTCAGCAATCGCATTCAAGGCATGCAACAGCCTGATTAAATTCCTATTCCAAGACAAAAAAATAAAAAATCTCTAAAACAGAGCAAGGCTCGATGAAGTTTCATTCGTCACATCACAAATCCGTAATTCATCTGTTCGAATAAAAGGATACAAAGCCGCACCGAGATTATCCTGAGACGAAGTGCTCTCTGAAGATCTCTCGGGCTAGGCCCACTGATTGCTTCAGGACAAGACCTGGCATGATTCGTATCCCCTCAACAACACTCTCGGCCAATCGGCGACCTGGTTCAAGACTACTGGCAGTCGCTCTGGGTCTTGCGATCGCTCCCTGGGGCGGCTCCCAATCAGTCCTGGCTCAAACCCCCCTCACCCGGGCCACCATCACCAACGTCCGCAACTGGGTTCAGCTCAAACCCAAAACGTCTAAGCGACGTAAGGCACAACAACGCGACACCCTCACCCCAGGAGATCAGCTGGCAACGGGCAGAGCCTCCTTTGCGGAATTCCGTTTTAACGAAGGAACCTTAGCCCGCATGGGCGAGCGAGCCATCTTTCGCTTCATCCCTCGCAGCCGCAAGTTCATCCTCAAGGAAGGAACCGTCCTACTCCTTATTCCACCTGGAAAAGGCATCACCCAAGTGCGCACTCCCAATGTACGCACTGGCATTCGTGGCTCGGCTCTATTCATTCGCCATGACGAAAACAGCAACCAGACGATCGTCGGAGCCCTGACTGATAGCGGTATTGAAGTCAGCGATTTAGATGGAAATGCGAGCCAAGTGCTCAAAGCGGGACAGATGGCCGTAGCAGTCGATGGCGAAGTCCAGGGACTCTATGATTTTGATCTCGCTAAGTTTTTTGAAACCAGCCCCTTGAGTGAGGGGATCTTGGATGGAACAGTGGGGACCGCCGAAGTCTTGCAAGAGATCCAAGACGGTCTCGAAGCCCAGGGCAACTTTGCAACGGCCTCTGCTGAGGGAGAAATCATGCAAACGCCCAGCTTTGTGAAACTGGGCGCTGAGAACCGCACAGTGAGCGCAAACTCCACCTCCGAGGCAAATTCCTTAGATCGCACCATTGTGGACAGTGTTGAGAGCGTTACAGCGCAAGACAGCACCACTTTTCCAGGAGAGGCGCTGGGAATTCCCGTGGGTTCTGACGCAACCGCGAGCCAACCCATACCTCCTCTCCCGGACCCGACAGTCCCTGAGCCAGGGCAACCCCAGCCCGAGCCTCCACTTCCAGGTTTAGAGCTCCCTGACAGCAAACAACCCGACCTAGAAATTCCAAGTCCAGCAACGCCAGCTCCCAACCTCCCGGAGCCAATCCCGACCCGGCCAGAAGTGCCAGTGGTGCCTGATGTCCCTACACCCGACCCTCCTGCACCTGAAGCATCCACACCCGATATTCCTGAGCCGGCAATCCCAGCAACGCCAGAAGCGCCTGTGATTCCTGATGTTTCAAGGCCTGACACCTCTATCCCAGAGAGCCCTACCTCTGAAACCGACGACCTCACCATCCCAGAGAGAGAAGTCATAACTGCAGAACCAGAACAACCCCAACTCGGAGTCGAAGAAGTCACGCAAGTGACAGAGCAGCCTCAAACCACTGAGAATGCTTTTCCAGGTCGAGGCAATGGTGTTCAAGGGGTCTTTCCAGGCCAAGGCAATGGTGTTCAAGAGGTCTTTCCAGGCCAAGGCAACAGCATCGAGCGGTAGTGCTAGCGACCGGAGAAGTGACAGCCAATGCACACTTCTAGCGCTCGGCCAAAGCGCGAAAAGCTGAAAATATTTCAAACTCCAGAGCGGTGTACCGCTCTGGAGTTTTCACTTGCTGGCGCAATCAAATCTGGGTTCCTATTGCACCTGCTGTCGACGGAGCAAAAGCAACAGTCCCATCAAGAGAGGCAGTGAGAGCACGATCGCCAAAGCCACGCCATCACTCACAGTGCTCCCCTCTCCCAGGGGAAGCATCGGCCCGAACCACTTAATGGCAATGGAAATTGCCGCTGAGGTCAGCAGCAACTTTCCCAGAAACTCTAGGGCACCCGCCTTCATGCATCACCTTCGGTTTTAGGTGCAGTCTTTGGCTTCCAGCCTTCCTTCACCACCTGCTTACTGCGAGCGACAGCCAGGGACTGGGAGGGCACATCCTTGGTGAGGGTCGAGCCTGCCGCAATGGTGACATCGCTACCAATGGTGATAGGCGCAACCAAAACGCTATTGGAGCCCGTCTTTGCGCGATCGCCAATCACGGTTTTGTGCTTATTGACGCCATCGTAATTGGCTGTGATCGTGCCAGCCCCCACATTCACCTTCTCGCCCAATTCCGCATCACCGATATAAGAGAGGTGAGACACATTAGTGCCTGAGCCGATCTTGGATTTCTTGATTTCAACGAAGTTACCTAGGCGGCAACCATCCCCCACATCGGCATGGCCTCGCAGATGGGTGTAGGGACCCACACGAGTATTGCTGCCAACCTTGCTGTCGAGAATGACGGAGTACATCGCTGTCACGCCATCGCCCACATCGCTGTTTTCAACAAGGGTGCCGGGCCCAATGCGACAGCCTGCACCAATGGTCGTGTTGCCACGCAGGTGAGTTTGGGGCTCGATCACGGTCTCAGCCCCAATGGTGACCGTGTCATCGATGGTGCAGCTATCGGGATCAATCAACATCACGCCCTGGGCCATTAGCTCATTTTTGAAGCGCGATTGCAGAATACTGTAGGCTCCGGAGAGCTGACGGCGATCGTTAATGCCTAAGGTTTCTTCAAAGTCTTCTACATCAACAGCAATGACAGGGTCGAGGTAGTCCACCGCCTGGGTGAGGTAATACTCCGCCTGATCATTATCAGTACTCAACTTGGGCAAAGCATCCTTTTCTAGGGCTGGCCAATTGAAGCAATAGACCCCAGCATTCACCCGACAATTGGTCTTTTGGGCGGGAGTGCAGTCGCGATCTTCAACAATCTGAGTGAGCTTGTTGCCGTCACCGCAGAAGACGCGGCCATAGCCTGCGGGGTTAGGAATTTGGGCCGTAAGCAGGGTGGCACCGTTGCCTCGATGGGCTTCTACAAGATTTTTTAGCGTCTCTGGGCGCAGCAGTGGCACATCACCATTGAGCACCAGCAGATCACCTTGGAAGCCCTTGAGATGGGGCATGAGCTGCTGCACGGCATGGCCCGTGCCGAGCTGTTCGGCCTGGAGTACAAACTCTACGGAGCTATCCCCAGCCAGGGCTTGCTTCACCTCATCTGCCCCGTAGCCCACGATGACAAAACGCCGCTCCACCTCAAGATCTCGCAAGCTATGCAAGACCCACTCAACTAGCGATCGCCCCCCTAGGGGATGGAGCACTTTAGGCATGCGAGACCGCATACGGGTGCCCTTACCAGCGGCCAAAATTGCGACGGCCAAAGGGGTCTGACTCATGGGTTAAGAGACTCAAATCAATAATCGACACAGCAGCAGACCACGGTGGAAGGTCATTCCCGGTCAACCGGCTTGAGAACAAGCTTGAACAATTATATAGAGAGCAGCTCCAGTCAGAATGGAATTGCTACATAGCCAACTAGGCTTTACGCAGAAACATCAGCGAATTCTCGACTTTAAGCTCCTTACAGCCTCAAGCCTCAGGATGAACAAGGTGAGATATAAGGGCGATTTCCCCAAAAACCCCGAGACCAGATTTATGCATTTTTTAGTGATTTGCGAGCTGACAGATCCACTGAAAAGGTTTACAGTCCTTCACTTAGGCTGTGAGTTCCCCCTTGGGGTCGGTAATACTGAATGTACGCCTGCCCCCACTCCCTAAGTGATTGGGGAGGCTGAAGCCAGGGATGCTCCACTGTTAATATCATCGACCATCGGCAGGTTCGCCTCCGGTGACCAATGCAGTCGTCCACAATCGCGATCGCAGCTTTCCTTGCCCACCGCTCCTAGAGAAAGTCGACTCCATGGCAGTTTCTCCCCACCATCCAGCGCTTCATCACCCCACAGGCAACGATGCTGCCACCTCAGCTGCGATCGCCCTTCTAATTCACTACTTTGATCTGGCTCCCGCTTCGGCCCAGCTCCTGGTCAAAAAGTGGCTGGTCAACTACCCAGCACTCTGGGTGCGTGCCGCAGTGACAGAAGCCCTGTATCAGGGGCGTTATAAGCCTTTTTCGGTGGAGCAGATCCTGGCATTCTGGCAGCGACGGGGCAAGGCAATCTCCCACTTCAACAAAGAATTTGAAACGATCATTGCCGTTCCCCTCAAGAAGGTCCTTGCCGACGAGACTGCTGAGGAAGTAACTGCAACAAACGGTCAGCCATCCGTAGATTTAGAATCCCTGGCTGTCGGGCTCAGTTCTGCAGAACAAGCCCAAGCAGAAATTGAGTCGGCTCCTGTGCCTCGTCCTCGGCTCATGTTACCGGGAGAATTACCGGGCACGAGTCTAGCTCAGCAATCCTCGACTCCCAGCCCTCTATTTCAGGCCAAATCCAGCAGTCCAAGCAGCAACGAAGCCTTGCCCCAGTCGACCGAGGCCACAACCGCAATCCAGCCCAACGGCTTCGACGGTATTCTCGATCCTCGACCTCGCCCCCAAGTCACCCAGGGTCCTGACTCGGCCTTAGTTGCAGAGACGAAGGCAAAACCTGGCCAGCCGCTGTCCATCGGTCCTTTCACCCCCGCAGCTGATCCCTCTGGCTTTTCCTCTCGCCT
>CALLPZ010000036.1 GCA_938015405.1 uncultured Pseudanabaenaceae cyanobacterium | reverse complement strand
GATGCAGAGTTCGGCAACGATCGCGCCACCCGAGGCTGGATCAAGATATCCGATCTCCAACCCGCAAGCTAAGCGTTAACTAGCGGCGATCGCCAACCGTTCAACTCCCCACAGCCCTGCCTAAGGCCCATTGGGTTAACTGGGGGAAGAGGCGGTTGAGTTCCGTGGCGATCGCTGCGGGCCCCACCACAACCTCAGCCTGGCGCTGCTCCACCGCCTTCCAAACGGCATTGGCAATGTCCTCCGGCTGACTCACCCAACCCGCTTTTAACGTCTCAGCCATTTGCCGCTGACGCTGGTTAACCTCACTATCGTCCTGCCCCCGAAACTGCGCCCGCTCCAAGAAGTCACTGTTGATCACGCCGGGATGAACGATCCCCACATGAATCCCCTTAGGGGCTAGTTCCAATCGCAGCGATTCCGTCAGTCCCGTTAGGGCGTATTTACTAGTGCAATAGGCTGTCATCTCTGGCAAGGGCATCTTGCCACCGAAGGAGCCAACGTTAATGATGCTGCCTTTTCCCCGGCGCAGCATGGCGGGCAGCAGAGCATGAGTAGTGTAGATGCAACCCCAGAGATTCGTATCCAAGATTCGCTTCCAGTCTTCCAAGCTGGTATTCACCGCTGGGCCTGTTAGGCAAATGCCTGCGTTATTGATCAGCACATCCACTTCACCCAGGACCTGGACCGATTCTTCCACCAGCGCAGTGACCTGGGCTTCATTGCCAATGTCTGTGGGAACAGCAACGGCCTGACGGCCTAGGGCACGGATTTGTTGAGCAACGGCAGTGAGGCGATCGCCTTCCCTGGCTGCCAGGGTCACGTCCCAGCCTTCCCTGGCAAAGCGCAGTGCCGTAGCCTTGCCAGCACCCTGAGATGCACCGGTAATTAGAACATGGTTGGTCATGACGGATGTAAGGCTCAAAAACACGGCTGGGCTTATATCGTTATTAAAACGCGAGCTGCTGATTTTGGCTTGTTACCCGAGGGGTGATGCGTCGTCACTGCGACGTTTCAGACAAATCGCTGAAGAGCAACGGCCACTCGAAGTTGGTATTGTCTTTTCGAGAAATCGCCTAGGCCTCTCTCAACAGGGCGATTGCCATTAATTACCCCTTCCAGCGCAGCAGCAGCACCTCTTCCCGCAATTGCTCCCCCGTCGCAGTCGAAACCCGGGTACGAAACAGATCAATGTTCTCAACTTCGTAGCCCACCCCCTCAGCAATCTCTGCCAGTAACTCCCCCGTGCGGATCATCACGCGCAGAAACGAAGCCTGATCGCCCACCACATATGCCAAGCAGGCACCGGGTTTCAGGGATGGCTGAAGACTCTGTAAATGGCGCTGCATTCCCCCAAAATACATCCGCGTCACCCGATGATACATGCGCTCAAAACCCGATGTTTTACCCAGATCAATGCGCTTTTGTTCGATCGCCCGAGCCACCACATCCACAGAGCTACCGGGCTGGATTAGTAAATCATCCTCATCGATTTTATAAACGCCCCGAGAATTAGAGCGCATCAGCCCCTGCTTCAAAGCCCGCAGATCAGCCTTGGTATTTAAGTAGCCCAACAACACAGATTCCAGTCGAGTCGTCCGCGTATAGTCCTTCTCATTCGGGTAGGGCGGCGAGGTAATCACGGCATCAATGGACTGGGCTTCAAGCACATCCCCGACAGAGCGTGAGTCCTGCTGAAACACCTGGGTTGTGGGATAGCTCAGATGCTTCACCGATGCCAGATCTTCTGCCATTTGAGCCACCTTAGCTCTCCAGGCCTCATAGACAGGGGCATCTTCTTTCTTGCGGCGGCTGACGCCCACCTCGGGGCCAAACTTGAGGTTACTGGCGTTGTACACCGCTGTATACGCCAGGGCTAAGCGCATGACATCGCGCAGCAATAGGTCAGGCTCTGGATCAATTGCCGCCACCAGCCCCAAGCATTTATGCAACGGCAACTCACCAATCGAGTTCTTGAGAATGAGAGACTGCTGCTCCTCCGTGAAGCCCAGCAAGGCATCCTGCTCATGCATCTCTAAGCGAGCGAGCACTCGATCTGCAGCTGCGCACAATTGAGTTGCATCAACATCCCAACAGCTCTTGAGGCGAGAGGCCAAGAATGAAATGGGGGTTGCCTCTACCCCCACTGCAGCCAAGCCATTCTTCTTCGCTTCAAGGATCGTTGTACCCGTCCCAGAGAAGGGATCGAGCACCACCGCATCGCTGCCCAGTGCAAATTTATCGAAGTAGCTCCGCACCAAGTGGGGCGGGTAGGACAGCACGAAGCGATACCAATCATGGAAGGCGCGATCGCTTGCATGCAGCTTGTTATGGCGCAGGTCCTTAGGATCAGAGAGGGATTCGTAGGCATGGGCCATGGGACAAGGACTGGCAAGGGTCTAAAGAGCAGGGACTGGGCAACGCAACGAGCCTAATGCTAGAGAGGGAAATGGCATGCCATTTCCCTCTCTAAAGTCAATACACAATGGCTAGCATCACTATTTCAACAGGGCTCGCCAAGTTGCAGGACCAACCACGCCATCAATCTCAAGGCCCAAGGCCTCCTGAGCTTCTTTAACCGCTTCCTCTGTCATCGGACCAAAGGCGCCATCGGGCTGCCCCTCTAAGAAGCCCTTCTTGTTCAGCTGACGCTGCAGTCGCGCCACCGCATCCCCTTTCTCGCCGAGCTTTAGCGTGGGGTAG
>CALLPZ010000035.1 GCA_938015405.1 uncultured Pseudanabaenaceae cyanobacterium | reverse complement strand
GAATGCCTGGACCTGCATCAGCTTCTCCAGGGAAAAGCCAAACCGAGCCGAAGCTAACTCGTAGAAATAGCGACTATTGGCAGCCTGCTCCTCGGGCAACATACCGCCCTCACCAGAACAGATACCCGTTCCGGCCAGCTCAGCTCCCTTGGACAAGGCAATTTTTGCCTCCTCCGACAATGCTCCAAAGCTCATATCCGAAACAAAAATCGGCAAGTCCAGCTTCAGCGGCTGCTTCGCATTGGGACCAATAATCAGCTCCGTGCCGACCGCCGCATCATCGAGCTGGGGCAAGCGAGCCAGCTGGGCCGTCACAAACTGAATGTCATCCCACAGCGGCAAATTGGGTGCCGGGACGCCCATGGCAGAGACCGGGCCATGGTGCCCGACTTTAGACAGCCCATCGTTGGCAAGCTGATGAATATAGTGGGTGCTGGGTTCCTCAATGGTGCCATGGATATCTGCATAGGCCCCTTGGTAAGCCTTACGGTTATAGGGCTGGGGATGCTCCTGCTTCCAAGCAATAATTTCGTCGGCGTCTACGTAGACTGCGCCATCTTCTATCCAAGCCTTAAATTTGTCGAGGTACTCACTATTGTTGTAAGCACTAACACCCGTATCAGCACGATAGTCCCAGCCATGAACGCCACAGATGAGATTTTCACCATCCATATGGCCATCCACCATCAATGCGCCCCGGTGCTTACAGCGACCATAGAGCACTGAAACAGCCTCATCTAAGCGAAGGATCACAAGATCCACCCCTTCGACCAGGGCTGCGGTGGGTTGGCGATCGCCCAGTTCACTCCAGTCTGCAATTTTGACTGCGTTCATGACATAGTTCCTATCGTAAATTCAGCAATACAGAAAACAGCACGATGCCACCCAGGAAAGAAGGAACAGCAGGTGTTTTGCTTAGAGAGTAATTCCCGCTTCAAAGCATTGATGAGAATGATGCGATCTACTCAGAAAAACCCAACAATTGAAAGAGTGGCTTCTTTTCATTTTGCTTGCCTGGATTTGAGCTGATGCCGATCATAAATGAGCCCGTTGGTAGAATAAATGGTCAAGACCAGAAACATCTGGGGTTAAAAGTGGACAAATCATCCTTGAGCCATGTGAGATACCCCAGTCTGCAATTTTGACTGCGTTCATGGCAGAGTTCCTATTGCAAGTTCAGCAAGACAGAAAACAGCACCACTCCACTCACAAACGATTTAACACAAGTGTCTTGCTCTGAGGGAAGTTCTCGTTTCAAAACATTAAGAATGATGCTACCTGCCAAGAAAGACCAAACAATTGAAATTGTGGCTTCTTCTAGATGCATACCCTGGCCCAAAACCATACCGAATATCACCGCAGCGACTAAAATCCAGCGACCAATCCGGTCATAGGGAACTGGGTGATGTTCGCGCAAACTCTCATCCACAATGAACAAATGTAGAGAAAGTGCAATAAATAAAAGAATGCAAGAAAACAGACTATGCCGGGCTAAATCCTGAAGCAAATATCCTAGGATGCCGTTGAATAAGGCAAAAGAAAGGATATGAATCCAAAAGAAGGGTGAACCACTCTCCTCATGGCCACTGGACCTAGCATCCAGTGCAATTTTTTCCAAAATATAGAACATCACCAATCCCAGCAAGGCCAGGATGTAAATATGATTTTCTAGATAGCCCAACAAAGGTGCTTCTGAATGAAGTAGCTCTTCCTGGGCATGGCTCAGCTCTGGGAAAATCTCTAAGAAAACGTAACCCAGGGAAACTCCACCTGCGAAGGACAGCCAGCGTTTTTTGGGAACGAAGGCCTCTATCGGAATTTGAGAGGAAAACCCATGGAGTAAAGCTAAACCAATTGCCAACACCATACCAGGCACAATCATGGAGATTATCCTTCCAAAATAAATCGGGTTTTGCTCTCAGTTCAATGCCCATTACTCACCTTAGTAAGAGCCTAAAAACTGTGCAAGAAGCACTTCGGGATAGATACCATAGGGAGCATCTATCCCAAGCCATAGCGCTTTACTACGAGAAATAAAGCTTGACGTATCACAACTCAACTGAGCTTGTAGGTTGAGGGCTCCGCTTGAAGTAAAAAGAGATCGCCATACTGGGTCACTTTGCCCGTAATTTCAATCGGATCAGCGACCAGGTCTAAGACCTGCTTATTGACCGCTTTACCCGCACTATCTGCCAGTAGGAAGTAGAGTGGATCCCCCTGATCATTCTGGGATAGGAAAACGGCAGGCACCCCACCACTAATGCAACGAATGGCACAGGCTCGATGGGTCTTGCCTTGGCCTGGTTTCATCACACCGGGATAACATTTGCCATCGAGAATTTGCCCTTTAAGCGAAAACTCACCTAACTCAACCCCCGGTTCCGGCGCTGCTGGAGCATTCGCGGGAGCTCCGACTGGCTCAGCTTTGCTAGCTGTCATTAAGGTGAGATTTCCACGGTGAGCCACTGTCCCCTTGATATTGACCCACTTACCCACGTGATCCGTCACTTTGGCTGAAACCCCTGCCTTATTGGGAGCTGAGAGCAAATAGCGAGAAAATTGGGAACCAGATTCCACTTTTCCCTTACGAGGCACCAACAAGTGAGGGACAGGCGCATTCACGAGAAAGCCCTGAATGTCACCCCGAGCAAACTTACCTGAATTAAATTGATCATGCAGCCGAGGGACGAAGAAGCCAAACAGTGCCACGCCCACAAACAGCAGCGGAATAAACTTGACCAGAAAGCGCTTCACTCCCCGAGGGAGCTTGCTATAACCGCTGAAAAATTCATCTTCAGCAGGGTTCGATTGTTGAGGATTAGGGTTATTCATGGGATCAGGATTCATGCTCTACCCTCCGTACCAGCGTTGATATGAGCGGGAGGAGTTTGGGTTCCAGGAGGATTGGGAATGGTGCCAATGAAAATGCGATCGCCTTCTAGCCGTACGTTAAATGTCGGCACAGACTCAGCGAAAGGCGGTGGCGAAGCACCAGTCTCCGCCAAATATTGGTAGCCATGCCAGGGACAGGTGATGCAACCATCGATAAACTTCCCTTCACCAAGGGGACCGTTCTGATGTTGGCAAACATTGGAAATGGCCGAAATCTTGCCGTCGTACTTGAAAACTGCAACTCGTTCCCCAGCCACCGACACAATCTTGGCTCGGTTATCAGGAATCTCGCTGACGCTGCCAATTTCAACGTAGTTATCCGCGGCGGGCGTTGTATTTTGCACCGGAAGATCGCCCTTCCGTTCCTTCAGTGCTGCAATCAGGTGAATAGCTGTAATCCAGACCAGACCTAAGCCCACCATAATTGTCAAAATGGGATGGCGATTGGTTTGAATCGCCCCCAACACCACATGGCCCACCAAGGCGGCATAGGCCACATAGACCAGCATATG
>CALLPZ010000034.1 GCA_938015405.1 uncultured Pseudanabaenaceae cyanobacterium | reverse complement strand
CATCCTCATGCCCTCCCCCTACAGCTCCGACCACTCCATCAGCGACGCCGTAGACCTAGCCAAAAACATCGGCATCCGCACCGAGACCTTGCCCATCCAACCGGCCATGACCGCCTTTGACCAAACCCTCTCTGGCATGTTCGAAGACACCGAATTTGGCGTCGCCGAAGAGAACATCCAATCTAGAATTCGCGGCACACTGCTGATGGCCGTTGCCAACAAGTTTGGCTACCTGCTCGTCACCACTGGCAACAAATCAGAAATGGCCGTGGGCTACTGCACCCTCTATGGCGACATGAACGGAGGCCTCGCCGCCATTTCCGACCTGCCCAAAACCAAAGTTTTCAGCCTCTGCCAATGGCTCAACCAACAGGGCGGTGATGTCTTTGGCCTGAAAGTCAGCGGTGACGAGATCATTCCTGACAACATCATCACCAAGCCCCCCAGCGCTGAACTCAAGCCCGGCCAAGTAGACCAAGACTCCTTGCCTCCCTACGATATCCTCGACGATATCCTCGATCGCATCGTCTGCCAGCACCAGTCCCGCGCTGAAATCATTGCCGCAGGCCACGAACCCGCGATCGTCACTCGCGTCCTAGGCCTCGTCAACCGCGCCGAATTCAAGCGCAAGCAGGCTGCCCCTGGCCTCAAGGTCACGGACCGTGCCTTCGGTACTGGCTGGCGCATGCCCATTGCCAAACGCTGGCAAGGTTAGGAAGATTCAGCCTCACGCCCATTCAGCTTCCCAGCGTCAATTATTTAACGCTGCTGGGCATCCGGCTGTGCTCCCCAATATTCTTCAACCGCACAGCCATTAGAATTTTGGGACCGTCCACCCTCAAGCTCTCTATTTCCTCCCAAGCCAAAGAAAGGGAGCAGCTGCATCACTGCAACTACTCCCTTCTTCAAAATCGAACATTGCTAAATTGCGTTCAGCGACCCAGGCAAAAGGAAGCGTTTTAAACCATATAAAACAAGAAATCCCTAATACCTGGCATAGATGCGTTAAGCCGGCTGTTTCAGCCTTTAGCGAGCAGTTGTTTGGGCTGCTGGCACATGGCTATTGCGGTGATGGCTGTTCCCCCCAAAACTGTTGTGGGAATATCGCCCATTATGGCTGCTACCACTCATAGAATTCTCTTTGGGCAGAAGCACACCAAAACCGCCATGGTTTCGCTTGTAGGCAACGTTGATTTCACCGGTTTCCAAATTGCGGAACATGAAGAAATCATGGCCCACCATTTGCAACTGTTCAATCGCCTCATCCACCGACATGGGAGGCATGGGGAAGTACTTCGTACGTACGATTTGCATGGGCAGCTCCGGCTGACCATTCTGCAAACGCTCATCCAGAACATCAGGACTAATGCTATCCATCTGGCTCAGAACGTCCGTTGGAACAACCTTCACAGAAGTATTGCCCTTCGTAGCCTGACGCTTTTCCTTGTACTTGCGTAAACGCCGACTCACTTTATCTGACACCATATCGATGCTGGCATAGAGATTCTCACTGCTCTCTTCTGCCCGGATGATAGAGCCGTTTGCGTAGATGGTCACCTCTGCTGTTTGATGGTCCGTTATCCGAGGATTGTTGGCAACTGAGAGATTGACATCCACTTCCAAAGCAAGTCGCTCGTAACGGCTGACTGCTTTCTGGATTTTCTGATGAACATAGTCTCGAATTGCATCGGTAATTTCAATGTTTTTACCCTGGATAACAAGCTTCATAGAGCTTCTCCCAAAAATAACAAACCGGACACAATCACAACGAAATCACCCAAGGGATCAAGGAATCCGAATAGAAACTAGAGGGGATGGAAGACTAGTCATTCCGTTCAATGAATTGCGTCCGGGTGGACTCAATGTTCGATTTGATCCCACCCTAACAAACTCAAACAAAGGGGGATTCGCTCTTTAGAAAGCTTTACAGGGCTTGATATTATTTGACTAGCTGGCGAGGAAAGAATGTTGATTTACACAGGGAATTAGGGTAGTGACTGTCACCGGAAGGCTATGCCAGAAAGGCGTATTACCCTATACAGAAATATTAGAAGTACAGCTATCGCTTCTAGCTCAACGCTGCACAAATCCCGATCTAGATGATGTCTTATTGTTACAGCAACATCCAGCGGTCTATACCCTAGGTCGGGGCTCTAGCCTCGAATTTCTCAAGTTTGACCCAGCCCAACCTCCCCCAGAGATTCATCGCATTGGTCGCGGGGGCGAAGTCACTTACCATTGCCCCGGTCAGTTGGTGGGCTATCCCATTTTGAATCTCCAGCGACACCAGCCAGACCTTCATTGGTATCTCCGAGAGCTGGAAGCCGTCTTAATCGACACCCTAGCCGACTATGGCCTCCTAGGAGAGCGGATTGAAGGCCTGACAGGGGTTTGGGTAGAAGGACATAAGCTAGCGGCCATTGGCATCCAAGCCCGCCGCTGGATCACGATGCATGGGTTTGCTCTCAATATCTGCCCTGACCTAAGCGGCTTCAGGCAAATTGTCCCCTGCGGTATTGGCGATCGCCCCGTGGGCTCCATGGCTCAGTTCATTCCAGCGATTAAACTCGCTGACGTGCAGCAGCAAGTCATCCATCACTTTGGCCAACGATTTGGGCTCACCTGGCAGGAGTTCAACTCCCATGACGAACTCATCGGCGATAATTAACCACCATGAGCGGTATCAGGAGGGAGCCTCACCCTGCCAGGCTCTACCCCTACTTTTCCACCTTCACACCTTTCCAAAAGGCAATATGCCCCTTGATATTCTTAGCGGCTTCCTTGGGCTCAGCGTAGTACCAAGCCGCATTAGGGTTCTCGCTGCCATTAACACTCACGGTGTAATAGCTCGCCACCCCTTTCCAACCGCAGGTGGTTTGGTGGTCGCTCGCTTTGAAATACTCAGATTTAATGGCATCGGCTGGGAAATAGACATTGCCATCCACCGATTCATAGGTATCGCTCTCGGCGATCACGGTATCGTTCCACATTGCTTTAGCCATGGCTTGCACTCTCTCTAGTTCAATCACATCCCAACGAAATGGAGGAATGTGCTCTCAGCCTAGCGAAAATCAGTCCTGGAAGCGCCACCAGTTCATCCACACACAAGCCGTCGCCCTTGATGATTGCACAGCCTTCGGGGTCGTGCCGTCTTAGCCTCCACCTCAGACTGTCTAAGAATCTCTAGCCATGGGAAAAAACGCTCAGTTTCCATGAAAGCAATGTTCAACACTACCGACTCTTCTAATTACAGACTAGACTCTTCAAGTTCTTGCGATCGCGACTTCCTTTGCTTAGCCGCATCCGCCACCTCAATCCCTCCCAGGGGTGGCAACATTCAGGGATAACTCAGGAAAAGTGACAACAAGACCGCTATTGTTAAGCCTGTATTGGTGAGGAAGATCTATGGATTTACGGAAGGACGCGCTAGCTACATTAGAAGCCACCAGCCGGACCTTTTTTATCCCTATTAGTCGCCTCCCAGAAGGCCTCCAAGAAGCTGTGGCTTCAGGCTATCTGTGCATGCGGGCGATCGATGAGGTAGAAGATCATCCTGATCTGGACAATGCAACCAAGGCTCGTATCCTACGTAATATGAGCTTGGCTCTCCAAGGCTTTCCAGCCACCACAGGTCCAGATGACTGGACTGGGGGTGATGCTGCAGTCATGAAGATTCTCCCTGAGGTCAGCTTGCGCCTCCACGACTGGGCAGCGTTGGCTCCGTCCCCCATTGCAGGCCGTATCTGCGATGCCACCGCCTCCATGGCCGATCGTATGGCCCATTGGGCCGAGGCTGACTGGACCATCAACACCGAAGCCGACCTAGACCGGTACACCTTCAGCGTCGCTGGAGCCGTAGGCTTGCTGCTCTCCGACCTCTGGGCTTGGTACGACGGCACCCAAACAGACCGCACTGAGGCGGTGGGCTTTGGCCGGGGTCTCCAAGTCGTCAATATTCTGCGCAACCATCAGGAAGATCTGGTGAGGGGAGCCGACTTTTACCCCAACGGTTGGAGTGATGAGCAGATGCATGACTATGCTCGTCGCAACCTCGAGCTGGCTGCGGCCTATACCAGCGCCCTTAAGCCTGGCCCTGTGAAGGAATTCTGCAATCTGCCCCTCGTCCTTGCCCAGGGAACCCTGGATGCTCTGATCAAGGGAAAAGAGAAGCTAACCCGTGTCCAAGTCATGTTGCTGGTGCAAAAGGCATTACAGCAGGCCGCTGTTTAGGCAGAAACCAGGCAGGCGTTCAACCCAACAATTTCCCCCCTTGGTCACAAGCTCCTGTGTCCGAGGGGGGAATTGTATTATTCCAGGCTCCATTAAGGAGCAGCAGACGATCGTTCGGAAAGTCTAGGAATTTAGGTCCATATTGTTGTGAAATTTCGGCTTTTAGCAGCTTAATTAACGCTCTAGAAAAATTATTGTTGTTGAGTTTTTTTCACGCTAGATTTCGATCATATCTAGTCGGTGACAGGACAGAAGCTCACTGAAGTTTTTATCCACCACAGAGCATTAGATCTCTTACATCAATCCTGATTTTCTTCCTAACTCCCTTTTCTCCCAATGCCGGAGTAGAGGGAATTTTGGTTTACTCATCCTCAGCATCTGTGATTAGGGAGAAGGGAAAATTAGCAGTCCTGTAAGAGGTCTATTTAGGTGTTAGTGCTGTTCGCTTTCAATCTAAAACTTCATCAGGGAGAACTTAGCGCATGAGTGTATTACTCACCCAACAAGCCAAGTCTGACCCAACTGCATCCAGCCCAACCTCAAGAGTCTCGAATCAACGAACTCCCTACATCCCCAAAAACAAGCGAAATATTCTCTGCATCTTTCCCACATACACCAAATCCTTTGGCACGCTGCACCATGCCTATCCTTTAACAGGCGGCAACGTCAAAGCCTTTATGCCACCCCAAGGCATTTTGGTCGTGGCCGCTTATATGCCCGAGAGCTGGCCGGTTCGATTTATTGACGAGAATATTGCGCCAGCCCAACCAGAGGATTATCACTGGGCCGATGTCGTCATCGTCAGCGGAATGCATATTCAACAACCCCAGATCAATCAAATCAATCAACTCGCCCACCGCTATGACAAGCTCACCTTGCTGGGTGGCCCCTCCGTGTCGGGTTGCCCAGAGTACTACCCCGACTTCGATCTGCTCCACATCGGCGAATTAGGGGATGCAACTGATAAAGCTCTGGAGTACATGGATGAACAGGTGGAGCGTCCTAGCAGCCAGCAGCGCTTCGTCACCATAGAGCGCACTCCGCTGAGCCAGTTCCCGATTCCGGCCTACCACCTGCTCAACATGGATGATTACTTCCTAGGCAGCGTTCAATATTCCAGCGGCTGTCCCTATCGCTGCGAGTTTTGCGATATTCCCGAACTCTACGGCAATAAGCCCCGGCTTAAAACGCCGGAGCAGGTCACGGAAGAACTCGATGCCATGCTGGCCGCAGGCAACACAGGGGCCGTCTATTTTGTAGATGATAATTTTGTCGGCGATCGCCGAGCCGCCATGGAACTTCTGCCCCACCTCATCGACTGGCAAAAAAGTCGGGGTTACCCCATCCAGTTTGCCTGTGAAGCCACGCTGAACTTAGCGCAAAGCCCCAAGCTCCTAGAGATGATGCGAGAGGCCTACTTTTGCACGGTCTTTTGTGGCATTGAAACCCCCGAGACAGAGGCACTAACCGCCATTTCAAAACAGCAAAACTTGAGCATGCCCATCTTGGAGGCCGTCAAAACGCTCAATAGCTATGGCATGGAAGTGGTCTCTGGCATCATCATGGGCCTGGATACAGATACACCTGAGACTGGCGATCGCATCCTGGACTTTATCCACCGCTCCAACATTCCGATGCTGACGATCAATCTTCTACAGGCCTTACCTCGCACGCCCCTTTGGCGAAGGCTAGAGCAGGAAGGACGACTGCTAGGGGACCCAAATCGCGAGTCCAATGTTGATTTCTTAATGCCCTACGAGCAAGTCGTAGAAATGTGGCAAAAATGCATCACAACAGCCTATGAGCCAGAGTTTTTGTATGAGCGGTTTGCTTACAACATTCAGCACACCTACAAAAATCGAATCCCAGTGCCCAATAGCCCTGCGAGGGTCTCCAAGGCCAACATCAAAAAGGGATTAACCTACCTCAGCAATATTCTTTTACGGGTGGGAGTTTTCAGTCCCTATCGCCGTACCTTCTGGAAACTAGCCTGGCCCGCGCTTAAGCAAGGAAATATTGAATCGATTATCCATGTGGGGCTGGTGGGTCACCACCTCATCCAATTTTCCCAAGAGTGCGCATCTGGACAAGAATCAGCCTCCTTCTATTCTCAAAAACTGCGCCAGGCCCAGTCGGTGAATCCTTGATCGACTTGAACAGCAAGCCATAATGGGGGCATTTGCGGAGACAGGCTTGTCCTCACGAGCCCTCTCGCCCCCAATCTCCCAAGCTTGTTATGGAGCCCCAATCCAACATCAATCAGCCCAAAAGCCAATTTAGTCCCGGTCAAACCTGTCTAGTCTTCGGTGGCGTCGCAGGTTGTGGCTGCCTGGGCAGTATTGCCATGGCCATCTTGAGTACTGGAGCTGGACTGCTCGGCTTCTTTGGCGATGCTGTGAAATCCACGGGCAGCTACCAGTCTTACCAGATGGCAGAGGTGCGGCTCACCCAAAATCCTCAAGTGAAAGCGCTATTAGGCCCTCCAGTAGATGTGGGCTGGTTAAAGAAGAGTAATGAACATTCAGATGACCAAGACAATTACGTTTGTATGCGGGTCAGCGTAACGGGCAAACGCAATAGTGGTAGTGCCTATCTGGAGACGAAGCGAGAAGGGAATAGCTGGCAATGGCATCAGCTCGTATTGAATGTGAATGGTCAAGCTGAGCCAGTTATTTTGGAAGCCCTAGACGGGGAGTCCTTTTGCCCGGACTTTGACGAACCAGAACCCGACTCAGCCAATGAGCTGCAGGACACCTAAAGTCAAGTCCAGCCATTCGCAGGATGCAATACAAGCCTAAAACAGCGAGAATTTTTGTAGGGAAACGATATCTCTCGCATCTACCCCCGTTCAAACGTTAGACCAATGTACAGGGTCAGTTCGTTCCCCCCTGACAGTGCGCTAAGGGTTTTCAGTTGTAATGCCACAAGCTGTAATTCCCACCTGTGTTTGGGAAATGACTGTAAGCCACAGCCCAACCGATCCCTCGAATCAATGTCATTCAGGGCCTGTCAGCAGAGCCTACCCGCCATAAAGGTCCCAACCATGAAATCTTCTATTGCTTCCAGCCTTACCCTGAGTCTCTGTGGTTGCTTAGCGATCGCCAGCCATGCCACTGCAGCTCAGGTGAACGCCTCTCCTCAACGGGACAACACAACCTCATCAGCTCCCTATCCCCTGATCAGCCAGAGTCTCCTCCCCGTAACTGCCGAGGATGAGTATCAGAAAGCCAAAGCTGAATTGCCAGAAGACTACTACCTCCTCTACCGCGTCGTCGATCGTCTTGCCCGCGCCAATGCCCTGGACAATCATCCCTGGCGCATCACACTCGCCATGGATTATGAGGCCAATGCCTTTGCCCAAACGCCGAATCAACTGTCCCTATACGGTGGGCTCGTGGATCAGCTACATGGCGATCTAGATGCCCTAGCCTGCGTCGTAGGTCACGAGATGGCTCACCACAGCGAGCGCCATGAAAGCTTGAGCACCGCCGAGCGAGAGGCCATAGACCAGCAGCTAAGAGAAGCTGCGATCGCAGAAGCTCAAGACGAAGTCGCCAACAATCGCCCTCGCGGTACAGGTGCCAATATGGCTCGAGTGCTGGGCGGTATCTTTGGCGGCTGGGCCCGTGTGGGTGGCGCCGTTGCAGGCACCGTACTGGGGCGTGGCCAGCAAAATAGCCAAGCCAAAGTGGAAGCTCGCGCTGAAGAAATTTACTTAGCGAACAGAGTGCAGCAGGATGAGCAATGGCGTGAACTGGACCACCAGCATGACTTTGCAGCGGATCAGCTGGGCTACAAATACGCAGTGCAGGCTGGCTTTAAGCGCACGGGCTGCCTACGAGCGATGAACGTATTGGAAGGATTGGATCTCGAAAAAAGTGAGAGCCATCCCACGACTGCGACGCGATCGCAAAAGCTCCTATCCGCTCCCACGCAATATCCGACGGTAGAGCTAACGAAGGCTGGAAAAGTCCAGCTCGCCGATAGTGCTGCCCCACTCAGCTATCGCTTTACCAGTGACCCAGACCAGTTGGAGATCAACTCACGCTTCAACGGAGAGGAAATCGACAGTCGTTTCCCTCAGTAAAAGCCACAATCTATAGGCTGCTGTGGAGATCGTCTAAGCTTCCTAGGTCGCAACGTTGACATAGCAATCATCGTTATGGATATGTACCCAGGCATCGGTCTCAACAATATTCGCTTTGGCATCACAGAAGCAGAACTCATTGCCCTGATCGGAGAAACAGATAAAGCTTGCTATGACGCGTATACAGAGCGGCGGCAACTGCAATACAACAGCCTACGCAGTACATTTTGGTTCGATGACACGAATCTACATTGGATTGAATGTTCGCATCCAGCGCTTCAGCTTAACGACCAAAAGCTTTATGAGAAACCCGTTGGGGATGCGATCGCGTTTATCACAGCAGAGCTAGGAGAATCCTCCACGCTAGAGGATTACTGCAGCTCTGAATATTATTCGTTTGAAGCACACTGGCTGACCGTATATGTTGAATACGGCATTGTGAACAAAATTCAATTTGGCTACCTATTCGACGAGAATGACGAGCCAATTTTGCCGATTTAGATGAAACGGTTATTCAGATTGCTGTTCACGAATCCAACGCCGCCAGCTTCGTATCCAAGCTGTCTCATCTTCCATTTCCGCTGCCTGCAAAAACTCATTCAGCACC
>CALLPZ010000033.1 GCA_938015405.1 uncultured Pseudanabaenaceae cyanobacterium | reverse complement strand
AGCGAGACCGAGAGCACCAGGAGAAAGTTTTTAATATTCTCCTCAATCAGTTCTTCACTGCCAGCGACCTGATTGGCCACCTCAGTTAATGCTGTTTCCATAGCCATAGTCGAGACGAAGTGAATGGGATGGGAGTTTGATGGAGTCAAGCAGGGGAAATTGATCAACAATCAACCTGCCTTGATTATTCTGCCCTGAGAGAGACATGGCAGCGACGGCCAATGGGAGGATTTCTGTCGGGTGGCTCCAGCCAACGTCCAGAAACATGCCACCCAGCATGCCACCCCATCAACCACCATTCGTCCCCCAAATCGACAGTATTTTCTCTCGGCAGGGCATAGTTACAGAAGATAGTTATCTTTCAGCCTTCTCCAGCGATCGCGGCCCATGACCACCAACCTCCGTGCTATTTGGCGACTCATGCGCCGTCGGCGTGTCAAAGCAGATGCCCTCATCGCCCTCCAAGAGGACCTACTCTGCGAATCCTCAATCGAAAGCACCTACCTAATCCTCATCGTCGGCTCCTGCATCATCGCCAGCTTCGGCCTGCTGAGTAACAGCGCCGCCGTCATCATCGGTGCCATGCTCGTCGCTCCCCTCATGCTCCCCATTCGCGGCATGGCTTTTGGAGCCTTGGAAGGCAACCTTCAACTCTTCATCCGGGGCCTCACCGCCCTAATTATTGGCACCGCCCTGGCGATCGCCATGTCCTGCATCATCGGCTGGACCGCCGGCCTCTCCCAATTCGGCAGCGAAGTCCTCGCCCGCTCCAAACCCAACCTCCTCGACCTCGGCATCGCCGTCGCTGCAGGCAGCATCAGCGCCTACGCCAAAGTCGAACCGAAGATTTCCAGCAGCTTGGCAGGGACCGCGATCGCCGTCGCCCTCATGCCCCCCGTCTGCGTCATCGGCCTCGGCCTCTCCGCCCAAAACTGGCAACTCAGCCAGGGTGCCACCCTGCTCTACGTCACCAACCTCCTCGGTATCAGCCTATCCTGCATGGTCACCTTCTGGCTAAAAGGCTACGCCCCCCTCGCCAAAGCCAAACGCGCCCTCCGCTGGACCTCCATCGTCACCGCTGCCGTCCTCATCCCCCTCAGCATCAGCTTCATCGAACTCGTCCGCCAATCCCAACTCGAAGCCGGCGTCAAACGCGCCCTCCTCAACAAAACAGAAACCTTCCAACGCGTCTCCCTCGTCCAAATCAAAACCAACTGGCTCAACAGCCCCCCAGAAGTCATTCTCAACGTCCAAGCCATCGACCCCGTCACCCCCAAACAAGTCAGACTCATCGAAGACTTCCTCAAAAAAGAAATGGGCCGCGAATTCAAAGTCATATTCGAAGTCAGCCAAGTCGAAGAAGTCACCCGCGAAGGCGTAGCCAACCCCCAAAATCCAATCGCGCCAGAAGGCCTTTAATAGTCCAAAAGCGAGAGACAAAGCCCCCTCTTCCCCTGGTCCCTTCTCCTCTTCTCCTAAAAGAGTAAGGAGAAAAAGACGCAAGCCAGCAGTCAGAAAAAAGCAACGCTCCCCCCCTCGCGCTTTGCACAGTCCCCCTTCAAGAAAGGTGACATCTCCTTAGCTTTAGAGGCATCCAGCATTCACCGCCCCACCCCACAACAACGCCAAATCGTCCCCATCGCCCACCCTACTCACCTTAAACAGTGAAGCAACCCAAACTCATTTGGAGGGGGTTAATCCATCTTGGGGAAGCTTCGTCCCCCAATTGGCGGGAGTTTGAGGGCTGGCCCTCATGGCTGCCTGCCTTGCCGATTTGCATCTTCCACCCAAGCCGCAAGCCAAACCCAAAAGTTGGGAATCCTGAAAAAGAGACAAAAACATCGCTGGGCCGCACCCAACGCCAGGCCCGACATGGCAACGCCATATCCCCACACGCAGAACCATTCCTGCGAATCACCAGGGCAGCAGCATCAACCCAGTTCACCTCAAACATTCCAGGCCACCATGAACATCCTGATGCTGTCCGCCAAATTCCCCTACCCCGCCACCCTCGGCGGCACCCAAATCCGCACCTTCTACTTCCTCAAAGCCCTATCTGACCGCCACAACGTCACCCTCCTCACCGTCCGCGAACCCGACGTCAGCGACGACCAAATTGCAGGCCTCAAAAACTACGTCCACGACCTAGTCCTCTTCGATCCCCCCGCCAAACCCGCCACCGGCCCCCTCGCCAAAGCCAACCGCCTCGGCAAATTCCTCATAGACGGCACCCCCGCCAACGTCACCGCCTACGACGACCCCAAAATCCGCAGCTGGATTGACGCAGCCGTCGCCCAAGGCCACTTCGACGCCATCACCTGCGAGCACAGCGTCAACGCCCTCTTCATCCGCCCCGAATACCGCGAAAAACTGCGCACCGTCATCAACGTCCACAGCTCCGAAACCTTTACGATTCAGAGCAAGCTAGACCTGGGAATTAGCGAGAAGCCGGGACGCGATCGCTTCCTCCTCTCCCGCACCCGCCAATACGAAGCCAACACCTACAAGAAATTCACCGACATCGTCGTCACCACCGACATCGACGAAAAACAGGTCCATGACATGGTCCCCGAAGCCAACCCCATCGTCATCCCCAACGGCGTTCTGCTAGAGGAATTCACCCTCCAAGAACAAGAACCCGCCAACCACCAACTCATCTTCACCGGCACCTTCGACTACTCCATCAACATCGACACCGCCCGGCACCTAGCCCTCGACATCCTCCCCCGCGTCCAAGAACGCTACCCCGATGCAACGGTCGCCCTCGTCGGCTCCAAACCCGACCCCACCGTTCAAGAACTCACCAGTAACCCCAACGTCATCGTCACCGGCCGCGTCCCCTCCTTAGCAGATTGGCTGCACCAGTCCCTGCTCTTCGTCGCCCCCATGCGTTCCGGCTTCGGCATCAAAAACAAAACTCTCGAAGCAATGGCAGCTGGCGTGCCCATCGTTGGCAGCGATCGCGCCCTCGAAGGCCTACTCATGGACGAAAGCGATGCCCCCAACACCCCCATCAGAGCCCTCCGCGCCAACGACACTGACTCCACCGTCGCCGCCATCATCCGCCTA
>CALLPZ010000032.1 GCA_938015405.1 uncultured Pseudanabaenaceae cyanobacterium | reverse complement strand
CCACCACAGCTAGAGCCTGGTTGTTCATGGCTGATTTATCTGTCTTGAGCTCCCTGGCAATTGTTGGCAGCAATTGTGGGGGATGGATCCGTTGCTGTGAGTTGGCCTCGGGCAGCAATAAGGGGTTGCTTGTTGTTGGGTGGGAGATGTTGCATTCTGGCAGTTGGCACTGTGCTGATCATCTCTCACCAATCGTTCTGGAGAGGTTTACCGAGCAGTGCAGTCAATGCCATATCCCCCGGAGGGCAGATAGAGCTGGCGAGCATTGTTGTCCTCTTTACCTAGTCTTCCCAAGCCCATAGAGAGGGTCTTAATGGGGATTACGGAATTGGATTGGCTGGGACGGGGGCTGATGGAATTGGAAACTGGATTGTGAACTCGGTCCCTTGGCCCAATTGGCTCTGGACCTGGATCTGGCCCTGTAGATGTTGGGTAATGAGATTGTGGAGGATATGGAGTCCTAGGCCAGTGCCACCCCGTCTGCGTGCGGTGGTGAAAAAGGGCTCGTAGATGCGTGGCAGCAATTCCGGTGCGATGCCTCGGCCATCGTCGCGGTAACACATTTGGATCTCGTTGCTGTCGAGCTGGGTGATGGTGAGCCTGAGTTGCCCAGATTCCCCAGGATCGTAGGCATGGGTGAGGGAGTTGGTGATCAGGTTCGTGAGGACTTGAGCGAGCAGACCAGGATAGCTATTGAGGGTTATTTCATCGCCCGTGACCTCCCATTGGTGATGGTGCAGCTGGGGCGACAGGCTTTGGAAGACCTGTTGGCTGTAGGCCTGGATGGCAAAGCTGCGCTGCTCTAGGTGGGCTTGATCAACGGCGACTTGCTTGAAGTTGTTGATCAGGTCTCCTGCGCGTCTCAAATTGTTGAGAATGAGTTGGCTACTCTCTAGGGCGATCGCCATATAACCTTGGAGCTGAGATTTGCGCAGCCCCCCTGCGGCGAGAATATTGCCAAAAGCTGTCGTTTCCTCTGCCAGCGTGGATGCCACGGTAATGCTGGTGCCAACGGGGGTATTGATCTCATGGGCAACCCCCGCGACGAGCTGGCCCAGGGCCGAGAGCTTTTCAGATTCGACCAGCCGCTCCTGGGTGTCCCGCAACTCTTCGAGGGTAATTTCGAGGTCGTTACTTTTATTCTCTAGAACCTGTCGAGAGTCCTGGAGTTCGCTGATCACGGTCTTGAGCAATGACTCCTTACTCCGTTTCGTTTCTTCCATATGCTGGAGGTTGGCAGTGGTCCGCTCTAGCCTTTTACGGAGAATTCGATTGTCTTTGTTCAGGGCTTTGATTTGGGCTTTAGCTTCAGCTAAATCCTGGGCGAGATCGGGTTGGCTACTGGGCCGCGACTGGCTGTCACCCTGAGTTTGGCTAGTATGGCTAGCAACCATTTATTCGCTCCCTAGGACGACGGAAACAAAGGTGTTGTTGTGGAGAAATGCGGCACTGTATTCCTCCAACGGTGCGATTTCACCAAAGGTATAGAAGCCACTGTAAGGAATAGAGATGTCCAGGAATTCAGCAATGGCCTCTTCTTCAGCAGCTGTTTTTTGCCCCAAGACCCATCGGCGCCAGGCGCAGGAGAAGAACAGCGCAGCGCTAGGTTGCTTGCCAGGGTAGCTTTGCCAGGCTTGGGAGAAGCTTGCCTTAGCAGCACAAATGATGTCGTCCTGATTGGTGTCAGCGATTTGTACTTTGGAATGGACGGGGACGTTGCCACCTACGGTGAGACTGCCTTGATCTGGATCATGACTGAGGGCAGCCCGCAGGAAGAATTGCTCCTCTCCGGGAGCGAAAATGGCTAGAGGATAGACAACATCGATCGCAAAGTCGTCGAAATAGTGCTGGTAAAAGGCAACTGCAGGCTGATGGTCAATTTCATAAATAATATTTTGCTCGGCCCGGGTGACTTCGCCTGTTTTACCAATGGGTTTCCAGCCGCTGGCAAAGCTATGGGAAAGGAGGAGCTGGCCAGAAAAAAGGAGCAGGGGGAGGGCATCGCTCAGGACTTCGTTTTTATAGAACTGATAGGTTTGCTCGCACTTCAGTTCTTCGGCGGCAGCCCCACCGAGGAGTGGGGTTTGCTCCAGGTGCTGATTGAGTAGATCGATCGCCATCGCATTGTTGAAGGTGAGGCCATCTGGAATAGCGATGCCTAGCTTCAAGGGACCGTTGAGGGGGTCGCTGGCCTGGGTGACGGCATGGTTCACGGCAGCAGCGACATCTTGGGAAACATGGCGCCCAACTCCAGCATGGATCTGGATCTTATCTGCGGCGAAGAGTGTCAGGCTGACAGAGTCCTGCTGGAAGCCTTCGACGGAGGAGAGCTCACCATCAGTTGTGCCACCAATCAATTCCAGATCTGGAAAGCGCTCCATGATGCGATCCAGCAGAAGTTGATGCTCAAAATCGATCGCGGCAAACAATAACCCCGCTTGGGGAATCTTGCCCTGGAGCTGCTCGTCACATTGTTCTAAGATTTCAGCGATCGCTTCAGCAGCATCTGGATCGTAGCTATGGCCGACAGCAACAGATAGCATGGCATTCTCTCTGAGACGTCTAAATCCGTCAGTACATGGCTTTAGGATTCCCAGAGGGCAGGGTTAGATTTTCAGTGGTTTCTGTTTAAGCGTTTACGTTGTTTCACGGTCATGGGCTTGCCGCATTTCTTCAACCATGCCGCTCTCTAGGGCCAGTTTGGGGAAAGCCAGAATAAAAAAGCCCATCCAAGCCAACATCGGTACAGAAACTAGCCCGGTGAGCCAGTAGCGATGGAAGACCAACCAACTGCCCCCCATTACACTGAAGCCCGTGAGCAAAATACTCCAGGGCTGGCACCACCAGGGCTTATATTGCCAAACGCTCTCGCTACTGTTGTCCATGAATTGAGCCCAGGCCCGGGTAAAGGATGAGTAAGCCGATGGCTTACAGAAAATGGTACCGGGAAAAGGTGGCGGCTTGCCCGCAGTTGTTGCTAGTTGCGTCTACGACTGACCAAATGATGCCATCCTCCATGCGGAAGCGTTGGCCGTGGCTGGTGGCGCGATCGCCCACATAGCCCTCGAAGTATCCCTGAGCCTTGGCTTGGGCCAACATCTCAGCTCGCTCCGGTTGTTCCGGGGCTTGGGCACTCTGGCGTGACGGCAGGCGGGTGAAATCTGCCCAACTCAGCGCCCACAGGTCCAGGGCTTTGGCATTGCCGTAGTTGAAGATCGGGTCTGCTTGGGTGCCGTGAGAGACGATGATAATTGGGGCTTCAAAGAGTCGCTGCGCCTGGGATTTGGCATCGTGGCTATCCAAGGACTCACCGCCAAGCTCCGGCAGTAAGGGACGCCCGAGGTAATGCTGAAAACTATTCAGCAAGCGCTGACTGTGCTGGATGACGGATTCGATTTCCCAGGGCAACGGCATAAAGCGAGGGGGATGGCAGAGACCTTTGGATTTTAGGTCAGCAGGCGAACAGTTCTGCACCAGTTCTGCACCGGAACACCTGCATGGGCTATCGCAGGCTTTCCCGCGCCGCCATCAACCGAAAGTCTAAGAGCTCTGGCTTACCGATACCGTAGCCCTGGGCATGGTCTACGCCAATCTCTTTGAGGCAGCGCAAGATGCTGCTGTTCTCAACGAACTCGGCGATGGTTTCCATGCCCATCATGTGGGCGATGTCGTTGATCAAAGCGACGATGGCGCGATCGCAGGGATCGAGATGAATCTTCTTGACGAGGCTGCCATCAATTTTGAGGAAGTCCACGGGTAATTCTCTGAGGTAGCCAAAGGAAGAGAGGCCACTGCCAAAGTCATCCAGGGCAAACTTCACCCCGATATCCTTCATGGCGTAGATAAATTCTTTGGCTTGGTCGAGGTGGGAAATGGCGGCGGTTTCAGTAATCTCGAAGCAAATGTAATGGGGAGCTAGATTGGAGGCTTCAATCCAGTCGATGGCATCGATTAAGAAGCGTTCATCATTAATGCTGGCACCGGAGAGGTTGACTGAGATCAAATCGCCGGGGTGTTTGCAGAAGCGAGCACCTTGCTTGAGTACGGCTTGCAGCACCCAGCGATCAATCATGCCAATGACGCCATAACGCTCTGCTTCGGGGATGAAGAGTCCTGGTGAGACGGAGCGGCCCTGTTCATCTCGCAACCGTAGCAGCACTTCAAAATGGACAGGTTCAGGATGATTCGCCTCGCCTGGGAGGCTGGTGGCGAGGGTGAGCTGCTCAGGACCCTGATGATTGGCGATCGCCTGGATGGGCTGCTGCATCAAGTAAAAGCGATTTTCCTCCAGGGCACGGGGCACATTGGCGAGGTGCACCATTTGGGTCTGGTGGCTGGTAAGCGCCGCACTGTTTTCGTCAGCGAT
>CALLPZ010000031.1 GCA_938015405.1 uncultured Pseudanabaenaceae cyanobacterium | reverse complement strand
GCTCTGGAGCGACCATCGCTGAGACGCGTGAAATCTTGAAGCAAGCCGATGAGAGCTATGGCGTTCGCTCCGCAGTGCTCTATGCCCTGTTTGTGCCCCAGGACCAAGCCGCCGATGAAGGGTTTGGAGCCCAACAAGCGGCAAGTATGGCGCTAACGCGGCGCTCGCAAACGACCGAAGCCCGTGACGATGACCAACTGATGCTGGTGCTGGTGCCAGCGGAAGGTGCTCCGATTCAAAAATTGTCAGGGGTGAGCCGCAAGCAAGCCCTGCGGCAGACGGAACTGTTCCGCATGGCTGTCTCCGATCCAGAAGACCCCTGGAGCTACGCCCCCCTGGGCCGTCAAATGTATAGCTGGCTGTTCGCCCCAGTCGCAGCGGAAGTAGAACAGCTGCGACTGAATAATGTGATGTATACCCTAGCGCCAGGACTGCGAACGATTCCGTTGGCGGCGATGATGAATGGGGATGAGTTTATCGTGGAGCGCTATGGGGTCTCTGTGATTCCTAGTGTGGATTTGCTGGAGACAGATTTTGGTTCTTCTGCTCCCCCGGCCCAAGTATTGGCAGCTGGTGCGACGGAGTTTGAACAGCTGACTGACCTACCTGCGGTGTCGGTGGAATTAGCCGCGATTGCGGAGCGTCAGGATTCCGTCAATGTACTGTTGGACAATGCGTTTACCCCTGAAAACGTTGCTGCGGCCCAGGCCGAAGGGCAGGCGACGATGGTTCATTTGGCGACCCATGCAGAATTTAAGCCTGGGGATGTGGAGAATTCCTATTTGCAGTTTTGGGAATCGCAGTTGACTTTAGAGGATGTGAGTAAGTTGGGTTGGAGTGAATTAGAGCTGCTGATCTTGAGTGCTTGCACCACTGCGATTAGCAGTCCTGAGGCGGAGTTAGGGTTTGCAGGTTTGGCAGCGGCGAGTGGAGTGGAAAGTACGATAGGCAGTCTTTGGACAGTTTCAGATGTGGGGACCCTGGCCTTGATGGCGGAGTTCTATGGGCAGTTGGGCAAGACGCCGTTGCGTTTTGAAGCCTTGCGGCAGGCGCAGTTGGAGATGTTGCGAGGTGAAACCCAGATTGCCAATCAGACCTTGCTGACAGAGCGAGGGGATATAGAGCTACCTGTGGAATTGGGATTGCCCGATGCCGCGCAATTTTCCCATCCGTTCTATTGGTCTGGGTTTAGCCTGGTGGGGAATCCATGGTGGTAGAGCAGCGGTTAGGAACTGCCTTTTTAGAGCAGCACTGGGTACAAAGACGCTGCATTCTGTCAGATTCTCTCTCAATTTAGCCATATCTACTCAGGATTTCGTTGTTAGCTCAGCCGATACTAGGTCATTGATTGGGATGAGTTGGGCTCAGCCAATCTGCTTGATGCAATTCACCTAATTCTCGCTATGGCTGGCTTGGATGCGACAACCCATGGGGTTTTGATACTGTTGCCATTCCTGGGAGGATTGGCCTCCGTGGCCCCAGCGGTTGCTTTGCAGAGTCACCCTTGGTCTGAGGATTCGCTGCCGCTTGGGCGATCGCCTCAACTGCTCGCCCAAGTCATTCCCACGGCAGGAGCCACCCAAACCCAAGTTTCTACGGAGGCTGCTGCAGGTCGGTTTGAGATTAACGGCGGTCTTCAGGCTGGGAGCAATTTATTTCACCGGTTTGACCAGCTCGACCTCGCCACCGGAGAGACGGCTAATTTCCTGACCCAGCCTTCCATTGAGGCCATCTTTAGCCAGATTGGTGGGCCCGCCTCCTCCATTGACGGCTTGCTTCAGGTGAGCGGTAGTAATGCAGATTTGTTTGTCATTAACCCGTCGGGCATTCTCTTTGGACCCAATGCCCAACTGGATTTAAGTGGCTCTTTTACGGCGACCACAGCGGATCATCTGGGATTTGGTGATCAGTGGTTGGACCTATCGGAAGAGGGCTTCAATGCTGAAACAGTCCTGGCAGATGAGCTGACAGCAGTGGAATTCTCTGCTGCTACGGGAGGCCTGCTTGAGAACCAAGGCACCCTGAATGTTAATCCAGGGCAGGCGATCGGTTTGCTAGGCACAACGGTTGTGAATAGCGGTTCTCTGGTCGCTCCGGGGGGGGATATCAACCTCTTCGCAGCTCAAAATGGACAGCGTCTGAGCTTGGGGGGAGGCTTATTAAACGTTGAGCTGCCGACTCAATTGAGCCAAGAGTCTGCCACTTCTGGGCTGTTCTTGGCCGAGTCCGCTGCCGGGGCATTGACCGAAGCCACTGGGCTACAGCTCAATGTGGATGGCTCTACATCTCTGGCTGCTGGGACCAACGTTGTTCGTGGCAGGGTTGATGTGTCTTCTGTTGGCGAGGCAGGTGGCCAGGTCAAGTTGCTAGGCAATGTCATTCGTTTAGACAAATTAGTTGTTGATGCATCTGGTGGCCAAGGCGGCTCCGTTCTGGTGGGTGGCGATCGCCAGGGCCAAGGGGATTTGCTGCGCGCCAGTCAGGTTCAGATTGATCAGGGCTCTGTACTACGGGCGGATGCTTTGGGGTCAGGACAGGGTGGACGAGCGGTGGTTTGGTCCGATGGGGTGACCCAGGTGGCTGGAACCGTGACGGCCACTGCCCAGGTCGGAGAGGGGGGCTTTATAGAAACTTCGGGCAAGCAAACGCTCTCTATTGAAGGAGCTTCGGTGGATGCCAGTTCGCTCCAAGGCCAGGGGGGAGACTGGTTGCTCGACCCCAGCGATATTGTGATTCAGACTGGTGGACTGGGGGTCGTTGCGGATGATGTGTTTGACCCGGGAACCACTGGGGCCCCAAGTATTATTGACCCCAATACGATCGAGACTGCTTTGGACGGTGGTACGAATGTGACGATCACCACGACCAGTGGCAGTGGCGGTAATGGTGATATCACCTTGAATAGCTCGATTGATCAAGTTGGGGCTGGCAATGCTGCTTTAACCCTAACGGCACGGCGCTTCAATCTAAATGCTGGCTCCCAGATTGACCTGACTAGTGCGGGAGGATTGATCTTTAACCTGAATCAGGTGAATCCAGAGGTGAATGCCCCGATCCAGTCCATTCAAAATGCTGTGGATGCGATCGGAACTGTGAATGGTTCTCGCCTGATTAATTTGGGGGCTGGAACTTACCAGGGAGCGACCGTACCTTCTTTGCTCACCCTAGATAAGGACGTGACGATTCAAGGGGCGGATCGGACAAATACGTTCTTGACTGGCGGCAATACTGCACGCGTCGTGGAGATTGCGCCTGGTGCCAATGTCACACTGAGAACTCTTGAGATCAGAGATGGCCAGACGATCGCGACAGAGTCTGGTGCTGGCATTCTCAATCAGGGGAATCTCACCCTCGATAATGTCTTACTACAGCAAAATATTGCCGGTCTAGATGGAGGTGCCATTGACAGTAGTTTGGCTAGCTCTCGGTTGGTTCTGATTGAAGAGACAGGCATTTTCAATAATCAAGCCGGTCGTAATGGCGGTGGTCTCTCCCTGGGAGGGGATACTCAGATTTTGCAAGCGGGCGTTGTTTCCAACACGGCTGGTAGTGATGGAGGTGGTATATACAATACTGGCTCTGCGCAAATGACTAATCTTGGTCTTGTTTCTAATAATGCCGCGCGTGGTGCAGGCCTCGCCAACATTGGTACTGCCAGCAGTGCGACGATCAGCATCTTTGGGATTAGTCAAAATATCTCTACCGCAGAAGGCGGAGGGATTTTGAATGAGCTAGGTCAAGTGAGCTTGACCGATGGTTCCGTCACCTTGAATGAAAGTGGGGCGAGTGGGGGTGGGATTGGCTCGAATGGGACGCTTGTGCTGAACCGAGTTCGGGTGGGTGAGAATAGGTCTCCAGATTTTGGTGGGGGATTGAGACTCGGTGGTAATTCCATTGCCACCCTGACAGCAGTTGATTTTGATGCAAATGAAACAGGAGATGCGGGTGGAGCCATTAGCGCTGATTCCGCTACGGATTTAACGATTCGTGACTCTGTTTTTCAGAACAATCGCTCAGACCGTTTTGCGGGGGCCATTAATACGAATACAGGCCTGGGTCGAGTTCAAATCCAAGGAGCGACGTTTGCGAACAACATAGCAGCCACTGAGGATGGCGGAGCGATCTACGCTGAAACTGATATTTTGATCGAGGATGTGACCTTTGCTGGCAATGTCGCGGGTGATGAGGGAGGCGCGATCGCGAATGAACGCAATACAGCCCAACTCACGATCCGCCGCTCTGACTTTACGAAGAACAGTGCAACCAATGGTGGCGGAGCCATTAAGAACTTTGGCCAGGCCCAGTTAGAGATTATAGATACGGACTTCAGCGAAAATTCTGCAGCCAATGGGGGAGCCATTGATAACCTCGCGGATGCAGGCAGTCTGACAATCTCGGCAGCGAGTCGTTTTACGAGTAATCAGGCGACTAATGACGGTGGGGCGATTCGCAATCAAGCCGCATCACTGGATATTAGTGCCAGCGAGTTTAGGGGGAATGAAGCCGGTAATTCTGGGGGGGCCATTCACTCCTTGCCCACCCTTGCAGGAGGCACTCTTTCTGTTGCTGGATCAACTTTTAGCAATAACTCCGCAGAGCAAGCAGGAGCCCTGGATGTTGGCAGCAGTGCTGTTGTGACGGTGAGCCGGTCTACGCTTGCGGGAAATCGCGCGAATCAGCAGGGCGGGGCAATCCGTAGTGCGGGTGACCTAGAACTGACGAATGTCACCATTGCTAATAACATCGCAGATGCTGACGGTGACGCTATTGGCTTAGCGGGGGGCATTGCTCAAGAGCAAGGCAATGTACGTTTGCAAAATACGATTGTGGCTCAGAATCAGGGTGCGATCGCGGCGGATCTCTCCGGCACCTTCCAGGACTTGGGGAATAACCTGATTGGTATTTCCGATGGTGCGACCGGCTTTAGCAGTAGCACCTTAGTCGGGACCCAGACTGCTCCTATCGCGCCGGTCTTATCGCCCTTGGGTGACTACGGCGGACTGACCCAGTCGCTGGCCATTTTGCCTGGTAGTCCTGCGATTGATGCAGCGGGAATCAGTTCAGCCCTGGATCAGCGAGGGGTGGCCGAGGTGGGCAATGGCCCAGATATTGGCGCGTTTGAATCCCAGGGATTCTCCCTGACGGGTCAAAGTGGTATGGGTCAGAGCACCGAAGTGAATACCACGTTTGTCGATCCGTTGACCCTCGAAATCATCAGTCCGGCGGGTGACCCAGTGGATGGTGGACAGATTACGTTCATGGCGCCTACTAGTGGTGCCAGCACCAGTTTTGCACCGGTCTCAACGACAGTTGACATTGCGGGAGGAACGGCTGACCTCGTTGTGGGAGCAAATGCGATCGTGGGTTCCTATGATGTTCAAGCCACTGCAAATGGTCTTGCTGACACTGTCTTTGCCCTGACGAATACGCCTTCCACAACTCCACCGACGCCCACTATTGATCCCCCAGTCACCCCACCACCAGCGACCGATCCACCTGCACCGCCCGTTCCGCCGACTGAGCCGGTTCCTGATCCACCGATGCCTACTGTGCAGGTGCCTGTCACTCCGAGTGACCCCATTACGACACCCACGGTTCTCCCTGCTGAACCACAGGTCGTTCTAGCTGAACCCGATGTCCCACAGACGGTGGCAAGTCCACCTGAGGTGACTTCCTCTTCAGTTGTTCCAGCATCTATTGACCTCCCGGCCAATCTTCCTGCGAATATTGCTCTAGCCATCACCGATGGCGAGAGGGATGGAGAAAATGCCCAGCTTGATGATGAGGCTGCACTTTCCATCGGTGTGGGTACTTCATTGAGCCTGTCGAATGGTCAGGCGATTACCGATCTGGATGCCACGTTCTCCAGTCAGTTCCTCACCTATTTTCAAAGCACGGTTACTGAAGACTCACCGCTTTATCGCGCCCAAACTGCTCGCACTCAATCGGGAGGAGGGTCGACGGTTTCAGCAACGCAAGCGCTATTGAATCAAGCGGAGGAAGCTCATGGGGCGCGTTCTGCAGTGCTCTATGCCTTGTTTGTGCCTCCTGCCACTGAAGATGATTCCCACTTTGGTGCAGCCCAGGCAGCCAGTATGGCCCTGACTCGACGCCAGCAAAATCAGACAGAGAGTGATGAAGATCAACTCATGCTGGTGTTGGTGCCATCAGATAGTCAACCGGTCCAGCGCCTTGTCAATGTGACGCGTCGGGAATTGCATCGCCAGGCCAAGCTCTTTCGGATGGCGGTTGCCGATCCTGCCGATCATTGGAGTTATCGACCTCTGGCTCAACAAATGCATGGCTGGTTGTTTGCTCCGATTGCATCGGAGTTGGAGCATCTGAATTTAGACCATGTGATGTATTCCCTTGCCCCCGGACTCAGGACGATACCCTTGGCAGCCATGATGGATGGCGATGATTTTGTGGTTGAGCAGTATGGGATCTCTCTGATTCCTAGTGTGGATCTGTTGGAAACGGATTTTGGTTCCTCCCCACCAGCTCCTCAAACCGTTGTAGCGGGGGCCAGTGAGTTTGAGCAGCTGAGTGATTTGCCGGCCGTGGCGGTGGAGTTAGATGCGATCGCAAGTCAGCGTGAATCGGTTGTGGTGCTGCTCAACGAAGCCTTTACCCAGCAGCAGATTCTGGATACTCAAAATAATAACAATACTAAAACCTTGCATCTCGCGACCCATGCTGAGTTTAAATCTGGAAATTTGGAAAATTCATATCTGCAATTTTGGGATGAAAAACTGAAATTTTCTGACCTTAGTAAATTGGGCTGGCGTGACTTAGAATTGCTGATTTTGAGTGCTTGTGAAACGGCCATTAGTAGTCCTGAAGCAGAGCTAGGCTTCGCGGGGCTCGCTGCTGCAACAGGTGTTGAAAGTAGTATCGGTAGCCTCTGGAGCGTCTCAGATTTAGGCACTTTGGCCTTGATGGCTGAATTCTATGGTCAGTTGAGCCAGGAGCCTTTGCGATTCCAGGCTCTGCGACAGACTCAAATTGCTATGTTACGCGGCGAAACTCAAATTTCTGAGCAACGATTACAGACTGAACGGGGAGAAATTACCTTGCCCCAAGACTGGTCTTTGAATGACTCGGTTGAATTTACCCATCCCTTTTATTGGTCTGGATTCAGCCTTGTTGGCAACCCTTGGTGGTAATAGATCGAAGATTTACTGAGGCCTTCTCTAGACTAATAATCATCTTGACGGATGCCTTTATAAAGTCCTTGCTTTAGGCTTGAAAAGCTTCGATTCTACTTTGCCAAGTTGCTAAATAGAGTGGTTATTCTGGGGAAGAGTCTACGAGATATCCCTGGATAACTCTCATCCATCATCTGGGGTTTTGTTATCGAGCGAGGCTCTACCATTACGCCTCTAGGATTTTTTCAATATGGCTACTTACCCACAACCAGCTAAACCGCCGATAGTGAAGAAGACTGTCATGCATATGACCAAAATGAGCCTGTCAGTTTTGGCTGCGCTAGGTGGTTTTGCTTTGGCCTCAGGTCAGCTGAATTGGGTGGCAACGGCTCAGGCCCAAACCGCCTCGTCTTCTTCCCAAAACAGTCGTATTCGTTGGCAACCGAAGGCTGAGCAAGGCCAAGCCCGAGGTACTTTGTCGGGGGGGCGCAGAGGGGGGAATGCTGGAGATGCGACAGCACGCTGGAAGCCCAAGCCTCAGCAGGGTAATATCCAGGGCACGCTGTCCGGAGGACGTCGCGGACCCGAGCATGCAGCCTGTAGTAATGAACCTGATGCAACTCGCTTAAACCTCCTGGTTCCTTCTGGTCATACCAGCTTGTTATCTCAGCAGGTTCAGCCCACTTTGATGTGGCATGTGGCAACTCAAGATGCGACGCAGGTTGACTTCGTTCTGTCGGATGTCACCCAGCCCGATCCGCTGTATGTGAGTACCCAGGTTGTGGAGAGCGATAGCCTCATGCAGGCGACCTTGCCTGAGACAGTGACTCTGGAAGAAGGTCAGCGCTATCGCTGGGCAGTTATGCTGCAATGTCCTGAAGGAGAAGCCGTTGAAATCTATGCCCGTAGCTTTATTCAACTGGCAGATGGGGAACCATTAGTTCAAGGCTCAGTGTCTTCCAACTCTGCCTCTTTGCAAAGTCAAGCCGATCTTGAGCTTGCCATTGCTGCTGCCGAGGAAGGCATTTGGTATGACGCATTGGCTTATGCCTATCGCGCTCAGATATCAGATCCCAGCAATGGAGAAGCAGCTTCTGCCTTCGAAACGTTGCTGGAGTCGGTTCAGTAAGTTTGGTTTGCGTGGCGATGCCTTGGGTCAATCCTGAAGGTGTCGCTACGTCAGTCTCATTCCGTTGGGCTGTTGCTCTGCCTTGGCTATTTAAGACGTGCTGTCAGACGCGTCGTCAGGCTCCTATTGGGTCGCAACCCCTATGATTTCCCCCAGTGACTTTGAACCCAACCCCAATCGTGGTGTCGTTTCGACATACTTAACAGCCAAGGTTTGGTTGCGGGAGTCCCTGTCCACTGCTTTGCGGGTTATCCCCACTGCGATTCTGCTGGGGCTCGCAGCGAGTGGTGGGACCTTGGCTTTAAGAGCCTTGGGGGGTCTACAGCTTTTAGAACTGAGGGCTTACGATAGCTTGCTCAGCTTGCGCCCTGCCGAGCAGCAGGATCGCCGTGTCGTTGTGGTGGGGATTGGCGAAGATGATCTCAACTGGCTGAATGCGCCGACCTTGAGTGACAAGGTCATGGCGAATCTGCTGAATCAGATTAAAGCGAACCAACCCCGCCTGATAGGCTTGGACTTTTATCGCAATGTGCCGGTGGAGCCGGGCAATGCAGAGTTATTGGAGCTGTTTCGCACCACGCCCAATCTGATTGGGATTGAAAAAGTGATTGCGGATACCCAGGATGCTCAGCAATCTTCCTTGCCAGGCAATGAAATTCTGGCGGAGTTAGATCAGTTAGCGGCTAGTGATATTGCGGTAGATAGCGATGGACGGGTGCGCCGTGCGCTTTTGTTTCCCGCAGCGTCAGGCCCTCGACTCTTAGAAGGTTTGGGGTTTCGCTTGGCTCTGGATTATTTGGCCTTGGAAGGGATTTACCCCGATGATGTCAATGCTGGCATTCTAAGTTTAGGGGGCGAGGTCTTTCCGCCATTAGAGTCCTCTGCAGGGGGCTATCGAAGGATGAACAGCGGGGGCTATCAGGTTTTACTGAATGCCCGTAAAGCGAGTACGGCTGCGGAGATTGTTTCGCTGCGGTCTGTTTTGACTGATTCTCTGCCTGCGGAGTTAATGCGCGATCGCATTGTCTTGATTGGCAGTACGGCGTTGAGCGGAGCCGACATTTTCTATACGGCTCACCACCATCGTGATCAGCGTGATACGCCGATTACTTTTGGGGTTGAGTTGCATGCACAGCTAGCGAGTCAGGTCATTAGCCGAGTTTTGGATGATCGTCCGGCGCTGCGGCCTTTGCCAGATTGGGCTGAGGCATTGTTGGTGCTAGGGGTGACTTGTCTTTGCTTGAAGCTGAGGCGGGACCAGTCACCGGAATGGCAAGGGGCTTTGAAGTTAGCGATCGCCAGTGTGGGCATTGTCGGTGCGAGTTACGGACTCTTAGTGGTGCAGGGTTTGTGGTTGCCTGTGGTCCCTATCTTGTTGTCTGCTTGGGTGGCGAATATTTTGAGTGTGTTTTACCGCACGGTACAGCTCAAGTCGCTGTCGGAAAATGATCAGCTGACGCGCTTGGCCAATCGACGCACCTTTGACGAAGCATTACAGCGAGAATGGTTTCGGGCTCAGCGGGCGCGAGAGCCCTTGGGGCTCATCATGTGTGACGTTGATTATTTCAAGCGTTTTAATGATACCTATGGCCATTTAGAGGGGGATGATTGTCTGCGAGATGTTGCAGCAGCAATTCGTGTGATGCGACGCCCTTCGGATTTGGCAGCACGGTATGGGGGGGAGGAATTTGTTGTGCTGTTGCCTAAGGCGGATAAGGAGACGGCGATGGTTGTGGCCGAGAGTATTCGCCAGCGGGTGTTGGGAATTAGGCGTCCCCATGAGGCCTCGGAGGTTTCTGAGTTTGTGACGCTCAGTTTGGGCGTGAGTAGTTTGATGCCGTCGATGGATATTCCCATTGCTTCTCTGATTTCTGAGGCTGATCAAGCGCTTTACCTTTCTAAGGAGGGGGGGCGCAATTGCGTTAGTTGCTACGGTATGGATAGCCCGGAGCCTTCGCTGGATGGGGATGACGGTGAGCAATCAGATGAGTTGAAAGAGGAAGAGGGCCAGGGCAGTGAGCCTGTTTCTGCTTAGCTGGGGAGCCTGCGGTTGAGGGTTAATGATGGCAGTTTGGATTGCTCACTGCTGAGGCCTATCTGGTTTTAGACTAAGACAGCTTTCTTGGGCTGTCAGAATTTTTTATGGAACTGCGTCATCTTCGCTATTTTGTTGCGGTGGCTGAGGAGTTGCACTTTGGGCGAGCGGCGGCCCGGTTGCATATGGCTCAGCCGCCTTTGAGCCAGCAGATTAAGCAGTTTGAGGAGGAGCTGGGGTTTCAGCTGTTTCATCGTACGAAGCGTTCTGTGCGGTTGACGGCTGCAGGGGAGCGCTTTCTGGTGGAGACGCGGTTGATTTTTCAGCGGTTGGAACAGGCGATCGCGACGGGTCGTCGGACGAGTCGGGGGGAGTTGGGGGAGTTGGCGATCGGGTTTGTGGGGTCTGCGTCTTATAGTGTGTTGCCGCTGATTTTGCAGCGGTTTCGTCAGCGTTGTCCCCAGGTGGAGCTGACGCTGCGGGAGTTGACGACGAATGTTCAGTTAGAGGCTTTGCAGGAAAATCGTATTGATGTTGGGTTTGTGCGGCCACCGATTCAGGGGGAAGGGTTTGCTCAGCAACCGATCTTGCAGGAGTCTCTGGTGGTGGCGTTGAGTGAGGGGCATCGTTTGGTTAGGGCTGGAGCTGCGGGACAAGTGGCTGGGCAGGTTGAGCTCGGTATTGCTGATTTGGCTTCGGAGGATTTCATTCTTTTTCCTCGCCCTTTGGCGCCTGGTTTGTATGACCAAGTGATTTCGCTGTGTCAGCAGGGGGGCTTTAGTCCTCGGGTGGTGCAGGAGGCGGTGCAGATGCAGACGATTGTGGGGTTGGTGGCTGCGGAGATTGGGATCGCGTTGGTGCCGGAGTCGTTGCGGAATTTGCAGCGGGTGGGGGTGGTGTATTTGCCGTTGCGGGAGGTGACGCCTCGGGCGGAGATTGCGTTGGTTTGGCGGGAGGGGGATTTGTCGCCGACGGTGGGGCAGTTTTTGGAGATGGTGGGGGAGGAGTAGGTTGGGTTGGTGGTTGGTGGTTGGTGGTTGGTGGTTGGTGGTTGGTCGGTTGAGCGGCAAGGCGGCAAGGCGGCAAATCGGCAAGCGGCAAATCCGTGGGGAACTCTCCCCACACCCCAGCCGTAGGGACGGAAGGCCGTCCCTGACGGGTCACCCTCGCTAATATTTGGGTTGCTTCCGTTGATGACTATTTGGTGTTTGACCAACTGAGCAAGCTCAATGTTTGGGCTTATATGAAAGCCTCGGCTACCGATTTTTTAGGCAGCCGAGGCTTTCATGTCGTTGACCTTAGGACTGGAAATTTAATCAGGCTTGATATCACTGTAGGGACATGGCACTGCCATGTCAGCCTTAGCGTTTAAGCTCTAATAATTTAATGTCTCCTTCGTTCCGTTGCTTAGTGGTTGTGACCATGGTGGGCATGTTCTTTGTGGTCGTGCCCGTGATGATTGTGGCTGCCATGGGAGTGGGAGCCGTGGCTGTGGCTGCCGTGGTCGTGATGGCCATGGTGACCGTCGTGTTGGTGGAATTCCTTGGCAATTTGCGCACGCACTTGCTCGGCCATGCTGGGTTGGACCATCATGTCGGCTTCTTCTAGTAGTTCTTCAATCAGGGGGTTGGCCCACTGAGCGGCCATGGCCACGAATTCGGGATGCTCGTTGACGCAATCCAGGCGCAGATAGGTGACATCAGGGCGCTTCTTGCGGAGGCCTTCGATGATGTGGTCTACGTCCAGCAGGGTCTCATGGTTTTCTGTTGCGAAGCCGATGGGCATGTAGACAATGGCCGTTGCGCCCAGGTCCATGAGGTTCTTTGAGGCGGTGGTGACGTCGGGCTGGGTCCACTCAATCATGGGGGTGTCATGGTTGAGCCAGCCAATGCTGATCAGGGGATAGCGGTACATCAGCTCTTTGCGCACTAGCTCATACAACTCTTGGCTTTCGTCGATGCCGGAGGTGAAGCCTTTGGCTTTGTGGGGGCAGCCGTGGTTCATGAGCAGGATGCCGGTCTGGGAGGGCAGGTGAGCCACTGCCAGTTTCTTCTCGACGTTGTCGACGACCTGTTGAGCTAGCAACTTAATGTAGTCGGGGCGATCGAAGAAGGAGGGGATGTAGCGAATGCCTTTGACCCAATGCTCGGCTTCGGTGCTGAGTTTATTAAGGGCGTTGTTGACCTGCTCGACGGCAATGCCGCTGGTGAAGATGGAGTCGACGACCAGTAGAGGATAGATCAGGACTTTGCTGTAGCCTTCGGCTTTGACCTGGGCCAGCACTTGCTCGGGGAGGTGAGGGGCGCAGAAGTTAAAGGCTTTGAAGACTTTGACGCGATCGCCCCAGCGGTCTTTCAAATTGCTCTCAATGCCCGCACGCTGGGCTTCAAAGATCTCGTTGTGGGGAGAGACAAAGTTGCCATGTTGGTGGCTCCACTCGTGCAGGTCAAAAATTGCTAGCAGCTTGGCTAGGGGAGGGTAGAGCCAGAGAGGCACGGGAGCGAACTTGGCGGTGAGGAGGTTAAGAGCCTGTTCGTTGTAGTTGGCAAAGTCCTCATAACTTTCGACTTCGCCATAGCCCATGAGGAGAACGGCAACTTTATCGCCAGCCTTGGGATCGGTATGGAGGGCGTCAGTATGGGTGTGGGTGAGGTTGCTGGTAGTGACCATAGATATCGATAGCGCAGGCTGATAGAAACTTAGCTATCAGTGTTCCGTAGGTGTTTGGAAAGTGGGGACGAGGCGTAAGGAAACTGCACCAAAGTTATGTTCTTGATGTAATGTTGCGGCGATCTTCTTAACCTTGCTTCGAATTCCGTTTCTTTTTGCGCCCTGGACTGGGTTTGTGTTGGTGAGGTAACCGTTTGGGGGCAGCGTCAGAGCTGGTTGATGACTTTGGGGAGGATTTAGGCGATTTGGCTTTTCCTTGCTTGGTGCCTGGGGCAGTGCGCTGTTCGCCGAAGTATTTTTCGCTGCGGTAGCGGAGCCAGATGCGGAGTTGCTGGGGGATTTTGTCTTTCTGTTCTTTGGTGAGCTGGTTGTAAAGAATGAGGGCTTTGTCGCGTTCGCCTCGACAGGCGCGGTTGTTGTGGGCTTTCCAGTAGGCCATGGCAACGCGGATGCGTCGGTTGGTCTCTTTGATTAAGGCTTCACCACTGAGGCTATTAGAGTCGGAAGATGATTTGGCGATCATGGGTCTGATTTGGGTTGATATTACAACTGTTGTTGGAATCCCGCAGCGGCGATCTCCCCACTTTCTTTCAAGGTTTGACCATCCATTCCATCCCTAGCACTACCTGATAGTCCCACTAGAACCATCACCACATAGTTGGCTAAGGCATCCGCTTTTTCAGGGGTATCCAGAGCAATACGATCGCGAATAATCTGTCGCGTGGCTTGATGGTATGTCGCTGTTACTGCGCAAGCTTGAGCATCGCTGCAGTTGCGGGTGCCGTCTAGGGCGAGGCAGCCCGGTCGCTGGGGATTGGCTGCATAGTTGGCAGCAGCCTGGGCGAACAGATGGGCGATCGCCTCTGCTAAGTTTTCCTGCGCCAAAATCTCGGCTACCCATCCCCCATTCTGGGCGACGTAGCGCTCTAGCACCCGCTCAAACAGCTCTCGCTTACTGCCAAAGGCAGAGTAAAGGCTCGGGGCGGTAACACCAATTGCCTTGCTGAGTTCTGCAACACCAACTCCGTCATAGCCTCGCTGGTGGAAGAGAGCCTGGGCGATGCCCAGAGCTTGGTCGATATCAAAGCCTCTGGGTCGACCTCGCCCAGATGTTTTTTTAGTGATCACTAGCTTATTCGTTGTTGTTCTGTTAGCTTATTTCTATAGTACTCGATACATAAATCGAAAGAGATAAGCTTCATGGCACATTTGACAGGTAAGAAGGCGCTGATTTTGGGTGGTAGCCGTGGCATTGGGGCAGCTATTGTCGAACGTCTGGCTGCTGATGGAGCTGCGGTAACGTTGACCTACGGCAGCTCCCAGGATGCAGCAGAAGCTTTGGCGGAAAAGGTTGGGGCTGCAACAGTTCAGGCAGACAGCGCGGATCGCAACGCTGTGGCCCAGGTGATTGCGAGTCAGGGGGCGCTAGATATTTTGGTGGTTAATGCGGGGGTTTTGGTCATGGGGCCTGCGCTAGAACTCAACCCTGACGATGTGGATCGCATGATTGATGTCAATGTGCGCGGTCCCTATCACGCGGCGGTGGATGCGGCGCGACAGATGAATGAGGGGGGACGGATCGTCATTATTGGTTCAGTTAATGGCGATCGCATGCCCTTCGCTGGGGGAGCTGCTTACGGTATGACCAAGTCTGCTGTGCAAGGGATGGTGCGGGGCTTGGCAAGGGATTTTGGCGATCGGGGTATTACGGTCAACAGTGTTCAACCTGGCCCGGTCAACACGGATATGAATCCCGAAGGTGGCCCGATGAAAGACATGATGCATTCGTTTATGGCGATTAAGCGCCATGCCCAGCCTGAAGAGATTGCAGGTATGGTCGCTTACTTGGTTGGACCAGAGGCCAGCATTGTGACTGGAGCGCAGCACACCATTGATGGAGGTTTTGGTGCCTAGGCAATAGTCGGTGTG
>CALLPZ010000030.1 GCA_938015405.1 uncultured Pseudanabaenaceae cyanobacterium | reverse complement strand
TCGACTCAATGAAATGAATGCAAATGCGGAGATGATTTTTCCTATGAAAAGGGGCGCTTTGCTGAGTCACTCCATTCAGTGCTGTTTCGGGGAGGTTAATCTATGGCTATTTAGGGTCATACAGGAGCCAGATTGGGTTGGATTTCCCCAAGAGCGATCGCCGCTTGGGTGGGGTTGATTGTTCTTTAGGGTTTGGAAGGAGCTGGAAGCCACAACTTTGAAAAAAGGTTGTGGAAGCTTCGCTACTATCGTTGTTGACTTTCACGCGGCAAGGTTGACCTTCGGCTCTGAGCACAGCACTGACGAAGGCTTGACCGATTCCCTGGCCCCGATATTTCGGTTCTAGACGAACCCAAAGTAGCCGCAGCCGCAGCCCTTCCGGCAAGATCCGCAGCTTACCGACTGTGTTATTGCCTCGCTGGAGCAACCACACTTTTTCGAGGTCGGGGTTGGTGCGCCGCTTGGGTTGGCGAATGGCTTGGCCTAGGGAAATGCCCAGCATCGCTGCTAGGGCTACCGGTGCCACTAACAGGAGCAATAGCGTGAGCGTCATGACCATCTCCAAGAGTGGACTGGCTGCTGGCAGCACCATCCGTAAAGCCTCTCCAACGGCCAACAACGTCAGCGTGAGGCTGAAGAAAATCACAACGAATAGGCCTAGGGAGGCTGTGCTGCGGCGATCGCCTAAGACTTTCAGCCCTGCCATCTTTGCCATGGGATCTAGGTTGGGCTGTAGACCGCAACGATAGTCTTCTGGAAGACCTGGAATGGGGTAGAACTGGCCCGCTTGGGGGGAGACCCGGGTCTGTAATGGAGGACTGATGCTGTCTTGGAGCTGAGCAGATCCGGAGGTGCTCAGCTCTGTTGAAGACATGTTGACAGGGGGATCGTTGGGCGAAGCTTCCATCATCATCAGAAAAGGAACGGCACGATTCGGCGGGAAGCTGCAAGCGGGGCAAGGTGCTCTGGCTGGGGACGGGCCAGGGATCAGATACTGCGATCGCAGTATCGGAGCTCTTGCATCACCCTTTAGCTTGCTCCCTACTCTCTAAATCCCCATATCAAGCCTGTGGCAGGGACTTTTCGTAACCCATTTGAGAGGCTGAGGCAGCTTTGAACTTGTGCAAGAGGTCTACTACCTTCCCCTATCAACTTAGCTGTAAACCGTTCATGCTTTGGGTGACTCATCCTGTCTGGGAGTCGTCGAGTTTTGTCTCAGCATGACTGTGGATCGTTGGACTGAGTGGGAGATTTCGGTGTTTCGAAGCGGTTGGGATAGTGCAGAGGTGGTGCTAGAGCAACTCCTATCTATGTTGCCTTGTGGGCTTTGTGTGGAGAGGCCAGGTTGCTCCAGACAAAATTGTTTGAGCCATGCATGATGCTCTGAATGTAGACAGGAGACTTGGGCTTCAAAGTCATGGACTATCAAATGACCTATTGGGTCATCTGGGTGACCGGAAAACTCTTTTGGGCTGGGTGTTGAGGCCGTTCAGAAAACTGGATTGCCGAGGCCTTGTTGCGAGGCATTCTCTATCCATCTAAGGAAAATCTTAAAATATTTCAAAAAATTACGGACAGTTTCAGATCAGTCATAAACGCCGAAGGCCTTTCCCTGAGCATCCAGGGGGGCTGATACGATTTGACCCTGTAGCCATGAATTGGGAGAACGGTCTTGGCCCTAAGAGTTGCTGTTGTAGGGGGCGGTCCTGCAGGTTCCTGCGCCGCTGAAATCCTCGTTAAAGCAGGTATTGAAACCTACTTGATTGAGCGCAAGCTGGATAATGCCAAGCCCTGTGGTGGTGCAATTCCCCTGTGCATGGTGGATGAGTTTGATCTGCCGCCTGAAATCATCGATCGCCGTGTGCGCAAGATGACGATGATTTCTCCTTCCAATGTGGAAGTGCAGATTGGCTCCACCCTCAAGGATGACGAGTACATCGGCATGTGCCGTCGTGAGGTATTGGATGGCTTCCTGCGCGATCGCGCTGCTGAGCTGGGTGCCCACCTGATCAACGGCACCGTCAATAAGCTGGAGATTCCCAGCAATGATAATGATCCCTATGTGCTGCACTACGCAGACAACTCTGGCGAAGGACTCCAGGGTGAGTTCAAGGCGCTAGAAGTAGATATGGTGATTGGTGCCGATGGCGCTAACTCCCGCATCGCCAAAGCAATTGATGCTGGTGACTACAACTACGCCATTGCCTTCCAGGAGCGCATCCGCATTCCTGAAGACAAGATGGCTTACTACAAGGATCGTGCTGAGATGTACGTCGGCGATGACGTCTCCACCGATTTCTACGCTTGGGTTTTCCCTAAGTACGACCACGTTGCTGTGGGCACCGGCACCATGAGTGTCAACCAGCGCGACATCAAGAAGCTCCAAGCTGGCATTCGCGCCCGTGCGGCCAACCGCATTGAAGGCGGCGAGATCATCAAGGTGGAAGCTCACCCCATTCCTGAGCATCCCCGTCCTCGCCGCGTTGTCGGCCGTGTTGCTCTTGTGGGCGATGCTGCAGGCTATGTGACCAAGTGCTCTGGCGAAGGCATCTACTTTGCGGCTAAGTCTGGCCGCATGTGTGCAGAGGCGATCGTTGAGCTGTCCAAGTCTGGCGCTCGCGTGCCCCTGGAGAAGGAGCTCAAGAAGACCTACCTGAAGAAGTGGGATAAAACCTACGGTGCCACCTATAAGGTGCTGGATATTCTTCAGAAAGTGTTTTACACCTCCGATGCCGCCCGCGAAGCCTTCGTGGAAATGTGCGACGACATCGATGTGCAGAAGCTGACCTTTGATAGCTACCTGTACAAGACTGTGGTTCCTGCCAATCCCTTGGTGCAGCTGAAGATTACCGCTAAGACCATCGGTAGCTTGATCCGTGGCAATGCGCTGGCGCCTGCAGCTCCCAAGCCCGTAGAGGTTGCGCCTGAGAAAGAGAAAGTCAAGGGCTAAACCTGGCTTTTGCTCACTAGGCGATGGTGGCTGAAACAAATGGCTGAGCTTCTATGAAGAAGCTCGGCCATTTGTTTTTTTAGTAGGTCATTGCTTTCCTACAGTAGAATCGCCATCTGGTGGGCTGCCCTGGGCATACAGAATATATGTGGGGACACCTTTGGGCTAAGTCATTTGGGGTGATGCTGGCCTTTACTGGGGTCGCAATGGGGGAATGTCAGCGGGCTGCATTGGGGCAGCCCGTTGGCGATGGCACTTTGAATACCCAGGTGAATGTGAGTGGAAGTTTTTTCAACATCACCGGGGGACAACAGGCGGGGCCCAACCTTTTCCATAGCTTCCAAACGTTTAATATTCCGGCGGGCAAGACGGCACAGTTTTTGCCCGCATCCACTGTTGAAGCTATTTTTGGCCGGATTACGGGGTCGTCACCGTCCCAGATTGGTGGGCAAATTAGGGTTTCAGGCGATGCGAACTTATTTTTGCTGAATCCTAGTGGATTTGTCTTTGAGGCAGGGTCGAGTCTGGGGTTGAACGGCAACTTTACCCTTGCAACTGCGGATAGCGTTCGTTTTGCCAATGGCGATCGCTTTTTTGCTTCACTCTCCGAACCTAGTTTGTTGAGCATTTCTGCGCCTGTGGGATTAGGCAATATCTCCACGAACAGCGGGATTGAGAACCGTGGCAATTTGATTAACAATGGCGGCGACATCACGATTGCTGCTGAGCTGATTGCTGGAGCCGGTGATCTGCGCAGCGTTCGTTCAATCCAACTGACGACTCAAGACAGCATTGAGCTGGGCAGTCTGATTGCGCAAAGGATTTCCGCCGCTTCCCAGGGAAATGCCTCCTTTCGTGCTCTCAGTGCCCCTTCGTCTGTCTCGCTTTCGGCGGGGAAAGACTTGCGGGTTGTACAAGGTATTAAAACGCTGGGTACTAGTGGTGATGCTGGTTCGGTGGTGCTGAAAGCGGGAGGAGATATTTCCATAGAAGGAAGAATTGACAGTCGCTCCACAGCTCCCGTAGGTGATGCTGGCTCGGTTGAGCTAACCGCTGGGGGTAACATTCAGCTGACAGAGATTCAGGCCTATGTGGGCCCAAGCACTCGGGGCGACAGTGGTGATGTGACGCTGGAGAGTGGCGGCACCTTGATGGTGGTGAATGGGTCGATCTCCACATTCAATGCTGTCAATGGGGCAGGCAATGGCGGTGATATTCGTCTTGGGGCTCGCGATATCTTACTAACCGGAACGCGATTACAAAGTAGCAATCTGGGTGAGGGAAACGGGGGCAATATTGAGCTCCAGGCCCAGGATAGAATTCAGCTTCGCAGTTCCCCCACAAATCTGGCTCGGGTCTTAAGTCAAAGTAATCTGGGTAGCGAGGGAGATTCAGGCAATATTTTGCTCCAGGCGGCTCAAATCGAGCTAGTGGATGCCCTTCTAGATACCCAGATGAGAGGGGTTGGGCGCGGTGGGGATATTACGTTGCGGGCGACGAATCCTGTGCCACTGGGCCAAGACAACCAGATTACGTTGGCAGGCGATCGCGCCAAAAGCGAATTGATGAGCCGTCTGACTGGGCGAGGTCTCGCTGGGAATATTCGCCTCGAATCCCAAGCGCTGCTCTTGTCAGATGATGCAAGGATTAGCAGTGTGACTGAAGGCCAAGGTAATGCTGGTTCCATTGCGATTCAGGCTCGTACTCTGCTGGGCCTAGAAAGCAACAGCCTTATCGAGACAGGCAATAATCGCCGGACAGCCAGGGGGGATGGGGGAGCGCTGTCCATTGAGACTGCGCAGCTTAGTCTGCAAACCGGGGCTAGGCTCCAGAGTGCCATTGAGGGACAGGGAGATGCTGGGGACATCCTCATTAAGGCGAGTGAGTTCATCAATATTGATGGTGAGAATCCCTCGGGACCTGCGGCCTTTCTCAAGGCCAGTGTTGCAACTTCGGGGCAGGGCCAAGCAGGCCGCATTGCAATAAAAACGGGTGATTTGACCTTAAGCAATGGGGCTCAAGTCCAAAGCAATGGGGAAAATTCCGGTGCCATTCCAGGCCAAATTGAGATTGCTGCTGACACTTTTCTGTTGGCCAATGGGGCCCGTTTGAGTGCTGATGTTCGAAATTCTGCCAGAGGGGATGGCGGCACTGTGAGCATCACGGCTGAGAACATTAGGGCTACTGGTAATAGCGATATTTCAGCCCTAACCAAAGGGGGCGATTTGGGCTTGATTTCGTTGAAAGCGAATGCAGTTGAAGGCTTACAACCCAGCGATCGCCTCACCCTGGGGAATGACCTGTTGGGGCAGGTGACAATTGAGAATTTGCCCGATCCCCCTGTCATTCCAGTGGATTTGACCGAGATACCTACTGGCGAGCCGACTGTTCCCGAGAGCCCGAATTCTGGTGAGCCTGCTAGTCCCATTGAGCCAGCTGGCCCTAATCGTGAGCCTCCTCCTCCTCCTCTTCCTCCCCCTCCGAACGAGACCATTAACAATGACCTAGAATTTTCGCTGCCTGCAACCGCGAATCCATCGCCGAGGCCAACTCATTCCTTGCCCAAGCGACCGCCCCTAGAATTGAACGCTGAGCCGGAATCAATCTCCAATTCCAAGCCGGGGCCATCTACATCAATACTGTTTCCCCGTGAGGTTCTGGCCTCTGCGATCGCCGTTGTTGTTCCTCAGAGTATTAGGGCCAAGGAGGATGAGTCGAATCAGAATTCTCAGCTCCAGGTTGATGTGCTTGTTCGTGAGGACAAATTAGCGACTCCTCAGTTCTTGGGCTGTCGCAATAGTGATGCCATGTTGCGATTAAGCGGTCGAGGTGGCTTGGCCGACTCAGCACAGCAGGTCTTGCCGGGGCGATCGCTATGGCAAGACCCCCGAGCAGCTGGGGGAGATGATGGGGAAACTCAATGGGCTCGGCAGCAAAACCAGCCGATGTACCAAGAAGCCAGCTATTGGCGATTGACTAAAGATCACCAAATTCAGTTACAAGCAGTTCAAGAGCTCTTGCCTGGGCATCACAATAATTGCCCCCAGAGGAAGGCCCTTTTCGAGCCAATCCGTTTTCAGTAGCGTTTCAAGCGACTTCTTCAAGCCCGCCTGCTAATTTTCCCAAAGCAAAGCCGGGGCTAGCTCCATGGCTAACACCGGCTCGTCTTCTAATGGCTGTGACTGAGATAATTCGCTTGAAACGATTAAGCCCAGCTCAGGTCACTAGCTGCGGAAATTCTTACGACGCTGCTTACGGCGTGCAATGGCTTTACGCTTACGCTTTTCGATGGGTGTCTCGAAGTAGC
>CALLPZ010000029.1 GCA_938015405.1 uncultured Pseudanabaenaceae cyanobacterium | reverse complement strand
TACCAGGTCATCAATTGCCAAACCAATCAGCTCTGGGATGCTCAGTCATCCGAGGCTCTGATTAACCAGCTCGCCCGTCAGGGTCAACTTCAACCTAATGCCGCTAGCCTGATTCAAGATTGGGATTCGATCTTTGCAGCCCTATCCCAGGCAGATGAAACCTTGGAAGAGCAATGCTTCGATTCTTTTGAAAGCTTTCAAGCTGAAAACCAAAACCGCTGCAAAGTCCAAGAGCGGAATGCCAAGGACTTTGCCCAGCGACGTCGAAACTCCCTGCAAGAGCGCTTAGAACGTTTTCAAGCCCAAGGACAAACTCAGATTATCCCAGCGACCCAAGGGCAAATTGCGAAGGTCGAGCGGGAGCTATCCCTCAGGCTCAAAAAGATTGAGCAACATAGCCAGGTGGACGATCGCATGGAGCAACTGGCTGCAGGGCTTGTTTGGGTTGAGCCTTAATCAGTCTTGTGCCCGATTACTCCTGTTTCAGCCTGCTTGTCTTGTCGCTGCCTAGAGAAGCTCGAAATCCTTGCGTCTGCGTCTTTTGCCCAGATCACGGGGGATGCTTTTGCCTCGCGATCCAGGAAGGAAGACTGTAAAAGATTGCTTCAATTGCGTAAAAAAAATCGCAATCTCCATAGTCATCCTATGCCACGAGCTTTCAAAGGCTACATGGTAATGGAAAGAATTTGGCTCCCCAGTTCTTTCCCCTGATTGATCACCTGCGTTAACTCAGTTGCTGTAAACGCATAAAATTTCTGAGGTTCCCCCATGACTGGCGCCACTCTAGGCTTTGCTTCGTTGTTCGATAGTTCGAATTCGAGTGTGATCAGTTCTGCGATCACAGAACAGGATGCTCAAGGCAATGGTGTGGTTCAGATGACTCGCCCGCTCAGTGCCAGTAGTGCCGAATTGTCCCTACAAGCGGCTTTTGAACAGGCCCAGCAAGAGCTGCTGTCCTTTGCCAACCGTGATGACTTTGAGTCATTGATGGGTTTGGCATTTGGCCGGGGTTACGATGCGATCGCGGCTGAACAATTTTTTGAGCAGCTTAAACCTGAAGAGGGGGAAAATCCCTTTGCCCAAGTCAGCCTTGTTGCTGAGGATCAGCTCAACGGTGCCAATGGTGTTTACGTTCAAGCCACCGATGATGTTTATCTTTCCGATGCGTTGCTGTCCCCAGATAACAAGGAAAAACTGGTGGATGTCTTGCTCGAAGAGCTAGGCCACAGACTGGACGCCCAGATTAATACTGCTGATGCTGCTGGTGACGAGGGTGAAATATTTGCCCGACTGGTTAAAGGTGAATCACTTGCCCCAGATGATCTAGAAGCCCTGAAAACCGAAAATGACCATTTACAGCTTGAGCTGGGGGGGCTGCGGATTGAAGCAGAAGCAAATACTGCGCCACAAATTATATGGCGCCATTATGGTGTGGGCCAAAACTTGCAGTGGAACCTAGATAAAGACTTGGATGTCACCGGTAGCAGTTTGGATGCCATTGCAGATGTCAATTGGCGCATTCAGGGCACAGGCGATTTCAATGGCGATGGCAAAGTTGACTATCTGCTACGACACCATGGCGTGGGGCAAAACTTAGTCCAATACACAGATGGTAATCGTCAGGTGATTGGCGCTGCAGCCCTACCGGCGATTCCTGATGTGCGTTGGCACATTGAAGGAACAGGGGATTTTGACCAGGATGGAGACTCAGATATTGTGCTGCGTCACTATGCAACGGGGCAAAATCTGATCTGGTACATGAATGGAGCAGCGGTAGAGCGAGTGGAAGCTCTGCCTGTGATTCCAGATTTGAACTGGAATATTGAGGCTGTGGGAGATTTTAACCGAGATGACAATCCGGACCTGGTGTTGCGGAATCGTCAATCCGGCCAGAATCTGATGTGGACCATGATTGGTTCAACAGTGCAGCGTTCGGACCTGCTGCCAACGATTGAAGATGCTAATTGGCGCATTGAGGGAGCAGGGGATTTTGATCAAGATGGTCGAACCGATCTGCTCCTTCGGCACTACGGCATTGGCAGCAATTTGATTTGGACGATGGAGGGAGCGAAAGTCACTGGAGCACTGGGCTTGCCCCCCATCGCTGATACGAACTGGCAACCCACGGTAGTCGGAGAGTTGCCTAGCAAGCCACCGATTACATTTACAAGTTTCAATCAAAACAATCGAATCGTTTCTGATCTCTCCTACGAGATTACCTGGGCAGATCAACTTTCGGGGGATGTCCGTATTGATCTCTATAAGGGAGGAAAATACGATCGCATTATTGCTTTTACGCCTAGTGACGGCAGCTACACTTGGGATAGCCTTTCAGATCGCTATATGCCAGAAGGCGATGACTACCAGATTCGTATTAGCAGTCAAGCGGATTCATCTCAACAGATTTTTAGCCCTTACTTTAGCGTTGAAAAGCCTTACCTTCAGCTTAATATGCCCCAAACGGGAGAGATTCTTCGAGCTGGGCAGGACTTTCATCTCACCTGGACCAGCAATGTGGGAAGTCAAGCTAAATTTAGTCCCATCGGTGGCCCTGTAAAGGTCAAAATCGAGTTATATAAGGCTGGCCAATCTCAGGGGAAAACGACTGGATTGTTTGGAACTGACAATGATGGAAGCTTTATCTGGACGCCCCCCCACAAGCCAGAGGCAGGCTCAGACTATCAGCTCGAAATTGCCTTCAATATTGGAGGAGATGATTTTGCATCCCTGAGCCAACCTTTCGCAATCTTGCCTAAAGCAGATCTAGATATCCAATTGTTTAATTACAACAACACCTTTAATGCAACGCAATGGCAAGCCTTAAATATCGCAGCCCAAAATTGGGAAAAAATCATTACCAATGATAAAGAACCTGACGGCAATTTTAGAGTGGTTACTTTTGGCTCAAATGATTTAGGGTCTCGGGAATTTGCTGGCGCATTTACTGATAATCAGCGCAATGGACGTAAGAATTTTTCCAATGATAATGTTAAGGGAACTGTGGATATTGGAGGGGTTGACTACGATAACTCTGTTGTCTGGAACCTAGATCTGCTTCCCGATCTCAGCTCTAGTGATTTGATTAAGATCATGATGCATGAGCTAGGTCATGCTCTAGGCTTAGGGCATGAATTTGGCAATGCGAATAGCCTGATGGATCGTGAGTATGACATTAAGAATAACGAAACTCTGGTGATCACTGATACAAGCTTTAGTCAGTTAGAAACCTTGGGCTATAGCATTGATCGAAATGCTGTTAATAGCTTGGTTTGGACAATCTAAAGATGTCCCTTCAGGTTGCAGCTTGGGCCTGTATCTACTTCGCTAGGATGCATACTCTGGTTGCAATCTGAATTGAATCGAATACTTTGCTAATGCTCTAAAGTTTGGATATGGGCAGTTACCCGGCAACCGCCACCTGCCCTGAAGAACTGTTGGAACTTCTCGACCGCTTGAAACCTGCTTTGATTGGAACAGGAATTTTAGTTGGATAGTCTGCCTAGGATTGTACAGAAATGACATTCGAACTCGATCACCTCTTCATTTGGACGGAGCCTGGAGCCCCGGCTGCACAGAAGCTGATCGACTTTGGCCTCACCGAAGGCCCCAGCAACATTCACCCCGACCAAGGGACCGCCAATCGCCGCTTCTTTTTCCAGAACGCTATGGTGGAACTGCTCTGGGTCCATGATGCGAACGAGACTCGCAGTGAGTTGACTCTTCCAACGACCTTGGGCAGCAGATATCTCAACTATGGTGCAACAGCTTCTAGTTTTGGCCTCTGCCTTCGTCCTGCTGCCCTTCCGTCAGAAGAGATTCCTTTTGCAGGATGGCACTATCGCCCCACCTACTTGCCAGAATCATTGTCCGTTTGGCTGGGTGATAACGTGACCCAGCTTGCTGAACCATTTCTGTTCTACCTCAGCTTTGCACAACGCCCCGATGCCAAGCCGATGGAACAACAACCGCCCTTGCAACACCCGATTGGCGTTCAAGAAATAACATCGGTGCGTCTTCAGTCGCCCCAACTCCATAACCCGTCCCCGATGCTGCAAGCTGTGGCTGCCCTGCCAGACATCACCATTGAGCCTGGCGAAGCAGAATGTCTGGAAATCACCTTTGACCAAGGGCAAGCTGGAAAGTCTTTCAACTTCGCGCCAGACTTACCCCTGGTTGTTTGCTGGTAACGCTTGCTCTCGATGAGCTTCTGTCCTAAAAGACAACCTGGGACGTTCCATCGGGTAAGCCAGTAATCAACTGTTCTTGGCCAATTTGAGTTGGGCTCGCCATACTCCAAAGCAAGCCTTGCCCAGCCGTGGTTTGTCGCCAGAGTAGATCAATGATGCCGTCGCTATTGAAGTCCCGAGCCCCTTCAATTTGCCATTCTGCCCCAGGAACATCTCGCCCAATGAGCGCCTCACTGAGAATGTTGGAGCCATTCATCGTCCACAGTAGGTTTTGACCCGAGAGTGCATTGCGCAGCACGATGTCGGTTTGACCATCACCGTTAAAGTCTGCAGTGGCTTCAATCTTCCAGTTGTTATCTCCAAAGCCTCTGCCAATGATGCTTTCCGCTTTGATGGTGCCATTGCTATTCATATACCAAGCCACAATCTGGTCGGCGGTTTCATTGCGCAGCACAATATCGGTTTGACCATCGCCATCAAAGTCGCCAGTGCCGGATAGGCTCCAATTGGGGTCTGCTACGTCCCGACCAATAATGGATTCTGAGGCAATGGCATTCCCCCCGGGTTGCATATACCAAACGAGGTTTTGGCCCGCCACGAAGTTGCGCAGTAGCACATCATCTTGACCGTCACCGTTGAAGTCACCCGTGGTTTGGAGTTTCCAGTTGGTATCTGTAATGCTGCGGCCAATGGAGGCCACATCAAAGGTTTGGCTGGTTTGGCCCAGTCTGAAGCGAGATACAACGCTCGTGTTGGTGTCCCAGACGATGAAGGGGCTAGAAAAGACTTCGCCTGGGCTTGCGCCATTGACCGTCACTGAGAAGCTGTCCTCAATGGGGGTGCCTTGTAAGGTTGTGGCACGAACGGTGATGTCCGTACTGCCGGAACGCCCTGCGGCATAATCTAGGGCTAAGTTGCTACCGGTTACAGATGAGCTAACGAGGCTAGGGTTGCTGATGCTAACCACTTCAAAGGTTAGCTCTTGCTGTTGAGAGACCGTGATGCTTTGGTATCGAACTAAATCATCTAAGCCTGTGAAGCTAAAAGAGCTAGGTAATGGTGCCGGTTGATTAACGGGGAGTTCGGCAAATGCTCCCCCAGAATTTACTGTGGGTAAGGCCGCGATCGCGGCCACTGGGATGAAATCTGCATCTGAAACGACCTCGCCAAAGACTGAGAAACCGCCATTGTTGGTGGGGCCCAAGGTACTCGTATTATCGACAGTATTGAAAAACCAGCCGCTCGTTGCACTATCTGGATTACCGCCAAGCTTTGCAAAGGCAATGGTGCCTCGCTCATTCGCTCGATTGGCACTGTAATCGTTGGCAATCGGATCGTTCGTAGGTACATCTGTAACGTCTGTAAATCGAGTGCCGTCGAAATTACTAACGGTAAACCCACCACCTTGGACGATGGAGGTGATGCCTCCTGAGAACGCTGCTGTTCGATGAATAAAACTATTGGTGTATGCACCACTATCAACATAATCTCGAAAGTTCTGAACACTTTCAGGTGCACCTTCCCCCGCTTGATCAAAGAGCACTACATTGGTCGTGCCCCCATTGCCTAGACCGGTGGCATAGAGCTGAAATGTTGCGACTAGACCTGTTGTAAAGGGATCGTCAAAGTTGTTGAGCAGATTGAGTGTGCCAGGTGAGCTGTTGGCTGCCACGATGACATCTGCGATCGCGGTTTTAACAATAGGAGTTGTGGGCATAAAACGTTGAGATAAGGGAACGAATAAGGAACTTCTAAAACGGTAGCTCAGTGAAAAAGCGATGGCCAGGATCTTTACCCAACCATCGCCTTAAGCTTTAACTTTTGGCCTGCCTAGGAGGCGCGCCCTTTTTTCAACATCTCGACCAACACGACATGGGCTTCCTTGGCATCGGCTAGGGGCTTTTCAAATGCCACGCGTACTGGAGTCTCCGCGCCTTCTACCTGGGCCAGGATGTCCATGCCCTCAGGGTCAATCTTCAGCATGCGAGCTGAGGAGACATTTTCTTGCTTACCGTAGACTTCGGCGTACATGACGATGGAGTCGGCATGGTCGTCGTTCATATGCTTGCAGATGCGATCGCTCACCGCTGCTGTAATTGCTTCACCCATTGGATTCACCTCCGATTGTGCTGACAGGTCATTCTTAAATTTCGGACCCTTATATTATGCCGCTGCGCTCCAGCCCAATGAGCAATATGCGGACTAGATTAATGCTGATGAACCCCAAGAGCAAAATCGTAATCGAGACATTCACCATATCGCGGAGCTTTTCCATCGCAGCCTCCTGGCTAGGCACTATGGGGGAATGATTCAGAGCTTTGGAAAGCAGCGACGGGGCATGTCGTCTTTGACCAAGGCGCAACGGGCAGCATGACGCCCCAGTCGTTCAACAACTGAGTGATTCAAGATTATCACTTCGTTTCGGCCTCTCTGGTTGGGGCTGATGCTGTCTGGTTGCTGCTGCCCCGCAGAGGATTTCGATGCCTGATTGGATGGTTTGACAGCAGTGACATGGCCCATAGCATTAGCCCTCGTTAAGGAATAAACAATGTTGAGATATTCAGCAAAAACTCAGCCTTCTATCAATCCAATCTCAGTTGAGCTGTGTATCACCTATGACAACTCCGGAGCAAAGCACTTCTACCATCCAAACCCCAGAGCACGAACGAGGCCCATTTGAATGCCTATCGCCTCCCCATCGCCGCAGTCCCACTTTATAGAGCCTATGCTGCTGACTGAACAATCTGATGCAGCAGTCTTCGCCGCCCTGTGCGACGGTCAACTGGAGGCTTTAGACGTTATCTATAGTCGCTACAATATCCCCGTCTATCGGCTGGCCCTCCGTATCCTCAAATCTGAGGATGAAGCGGCAGACCTCACCCATGAGGTTTTTCTACGGCTTTGGCGCACCCTAGGCTACGACCCTGAGCGGGGGCAATTGCTGGTGTATTTAATGACAATGACCCGTTCCCAAGCCCTCAATCGCATTCGTTCCGCCAAAAACCAGCGTAAGCTTGCCGAACGTTGGGGGCGGGGCACCCAGCCCCTTTCCGAAGGTGCATCAATCTTGGATTCTATTTCTCTGCAAGAAACTTCGGGCCAGGTCCGCGCAGCCCTTGAACATATTCCCTCGGCTCAGCGGCAGGTTCTGGAAATGGCTTACTACGACGGCCTATCCCAGTCCGAAATTACTAAGCGACTGGATATCCCGTTAGGCACTGTGAAAAGTCGCTCTCGCCAGGGGCTCCTCAAACTCAGACAGCTTCTCAAAGATTTGGTGGATTAAGTCATGACTGCCCAGGACAACAACCGAGGTTACAACCTCGATAATTCACCGCCGGACCTCCAGGCTGAGCGGTGGCAAGAATTAATTGCAGGCTATGTATTAGGCGATCTTTCCTCAGATGAAAGGACTGAGGTACAGGAATACCTTGCCAGTCATCCAGAGGCCCAGCTTGAGGTGGCGGAGCTCCAGGCCACGTTGAATTTGCTGCCCTTGTCTTTGCCAGAGGGGACTGTGCCTCCTCAGGGATTGGAGACAAAGCTGTTGAAGTCTGCAGCTGCGATACCTCAAGAGTCGTTGAGCTCAAAGCAAGTCGTTGTGGCTCAGCCTACTCCTATCTTGGAGGAGGCTGTCCCCTCTGTGATTCGCTCATCTGCAAGATCGCCCTGGCAGTCTTGGATTAGTTGGGGAGCGATCGCCGCAACCACCGCTGCTGCAATACTGGGGTGGCAAAACCTGCAGTTACGCAACAACCTTCAGTTGGCTCAGCAACGAAATGAGCGCTTGGCGATTGTTCAATCCCAACTCATTGCAGCCCAAGCTGACGTCGCTGAGTATCAGGAAATGATTTCGATGCTGCGTTTACCTGAGAACCGGCTCCTCGCCTTGAGTGGGGCAGCCGGTTTTACCGAAACCTCCTCTGGCAGCGTTGTCATTGCCCCCCAGAGAAACTGGGCGGTCTTAACTCTGAAAGACTTACCTGATCCACCTGTAGGTAAGGCCTATCAATTGTGGGCCATGGCTAATGGGGAGAAGGTTTATTGCGTTGAATTTAAGCCGGACCAAACCGGTGAAGTTCTGGTTGAAATTCCGGTCGGGAATTGGGCTGGAACACCCATGGTGAGTATTACTTTAGAAGATGAGGGGACGATTCCAACTGAAACGAGTGAAATGGTAATGAATGGAACGGTAATCTAGGTCTGTTTTAATCTCTGAGGGTCTATTCCCCGCTGCTTGCAGCGTTAGGCTTGAGTAATGAGTGAGTACATTCACAAAAGCCACAATGTAAGCGTCTTGCTGTATCACTTAGTGTTTCCAGCTAAATACAGGCGCGCTGTGTTCGATGAAAGCGTGGATGAAGTGCTGTGTGAGGTATGTCTAGAGATCGAGAAGCGTTACGAGGTCAAGTTTATTGAGATAGGCGTAGATAAGGACCACGTCCACTTCTTGGTGCAGTCAGTGCCGACTTACAGCGTGACCAAAATAGTGAAGATGCTAAAGAGTTTGACAGCTCGTGAGGTATTCAAGCGCTGTCCTCAAGTCAAGAAACAACTATGGGGAGGTGAGTTTTGGAGTGATGGTTACTTTGCGAGCACAGTAGGAAAACATGGGGATGAGAGAATGATTGCCAGATATGTTCAGAAGCAAGGTGATGCATATCTCAAGCTGCATAGGGATGAGCAGCTAGCTTTGTTTTGAGAAGATACCCCGTCTGCTTGCAGCGGGGAGCTTCATTCTTAAACTTCGGAAAATAGACGTTTGAGTAATCGGCGATGAGACTTTGGGTGGTATTTCTACCTGTGTCTTATCGCCGAGCATTTTTTGTTTTAAATCTAATTTAAATGTATTAATCCAATTGCTAATAGCCTGTGTATTACTACCAGATGCAGCCGCTTCTCATTCGCATCCGTTCAGTAAAAACAGCAATATCCTCCTCATGAACACCCAAAAACTGTCTGTTTCCATTGAGAATCGTGCACCCCAATCTGGTACTAACATCACGCCAGTTTGGGTTGGCTTTCACAACGGTGGTTTCGACACCTATGATCGCAACACCGCTGCTAGTCCTGGTCTAGAACGCTTGGCTGAAGATGGCAATAATGCTGTGCTCAGCGAAGAGTTTAACGCAAGTGGCTTCGGTAACATGGATGGCACGGTGGGTGGTGCACCTATTGCTCCTGGTGCAATTGTGCGAGAGCAGTTTGATGTGGATGCGAGCCAAGGTCGCTATTTTAATTATGCGTCCATGATTTTGCCAAGCAATGATACTTTCATTGCCAATGGCAATCCTTTGGCCATTGAAGTGTTTGATGAAAATGGTAACTTCATTGGCGCAGAATTTACGGTTACGGGCTCACAAGTATTAGATGCAGGCACTGAAGAAAATGATGAATTGCCTGCTAACACTGCATTCTTTGGTCAAGCTACACCAGATACTGGTGTAGATGAAGGAGGGACTGTTCAGCTCGCGACTGGCTTTAATCCTCGGGGCAGTGGCGGCATCCTGGATGACCCTCGCTTTGCAAACGCAGATTACACCGCTCCTGGTTATGAAGTTGCTCGCATTCGTATTGCGAATCTAGTCGAAGGCTCTGATGGCAGAGACCGTCTCTTCGGCACCAGCGCCCAAGATGACATCTTCGGTGGCGAAGGCAATAACACCCTCTTCGGCAATGGCGGCAACGATCGCTTCTACAGCGGCGCTGGCAATGACCGCATCTTTGGTGGCAGTGGTAATGATGTTGTAGAAGCAGGTGATGGCAACAACCGTGTCTTCGGCAATGGTGGCAATGACATCATCACCACTGGTGTTGGCAACGATCGCATCTTTGCTGGCAGCGGCAATGACATCATCAATGCAGGTGATGGCAACAACCGCGTCTTCGGCAATGGTGGCAATGACAGCATTACGACGGGCAGTGGTCGCGATCGCCTCTTCGGTGCTGGCGGTAACGATACATTCAGCTCAGGTGCAGGTAATGACGTGATCTACGGTAATGGCGGCAACGATATCTTTGATGCTGGCACCGGCTATGATCGCGTTTTTGCTGCAGGCGGTCGTGACACCTTTGTTCTCAATGCGGGTGAAGGTCGTGTGGACATCTTCAACTACGGTGTGGGCGACAGTATTGCTTTGAGCGAAGGTCTCAGCAGTGATGCAATTACGACCCGCATCCAGGGTGGCAACACCATCATTAGCAATGGTAGTGATGTGTTAGCTCGTTTGCGTGGTGTGCAGACCAGCGCCAGTGAGCTTAGCTTTGTGGCATAGCGTTACTGAGGCATCAAGCTGTCTGATCCTAGAAGAATGAACTCCACTCCTCAAGCGCCAGATGTTGTTGTAGCATCTGGCGCTTTCTT
>CALLPZ010000028.1 GCA_938015405.1 uncultured Pseudanabaenaceae cyanobacterium | reverse complement strand
GAGACAGCACAACTTGTTGCCTGTGCTAAAGTTAGTTAACCGGCCGCTGCAGGTGATGTAAGGTACGCCCATGTTTGAACGCTTCACAGAAAAGGCCATCAAGGTCATCATGTTGGCTCAGGAAGAGGCAAGACGCCTGGGGCACAACTTTGTAGGAACCGAGCAGATTCTACTCGGTTTAATAGGTGAAGGAACCGGCGTTGCCGCAAAGGTTCTGAAGTCCATGGGGGTAAACCTCAAGGATGCACGGATTGAAGTTGAGAAAATCATTGGTCGCGGCTCAGGATTTGTTGCCGTTGAAATTCCCTTTACGCCCCGTGCGAAGCGTGTTCTAGAGCTCTCTTTAGAGGAGGCTCGTCAACTGGGGCACAACTACATTGGTACTGAGCATCTGCTGCTGGGCCTCATCCGTGAAGGTGAAGGTGTTGCTGCTCGCGTGCTGGAAAACCTCGGTGTCGATCTCTCTAAGGTTCGTACCCAGGTAATTCGTCAGCTCGGTGAAACTGCTGAGGTTACTTCCGGTGGTGGCGGTGGTGGTCGCACAAAGACCCCAACCCTAGATGAGTTTGGCTCTAACCTCACTCAGATGGCTGCAGACGGCAAGCTTGATCCAGTCGTAGGTCGCCAGAAAGAAATTGAACGTGTGATCCAAATCTTGGGTCGTCGTACTAAAAACAACCCGGTCCTTATTGGTGAACCTGGTGTGGGTAAGACCGCGATCGCGGAAGGTTTGGCCCAAAGTATTTCCAATGGCGATATCCCAGACATTCTCGAAGAGAAGCGAGTTGTCACCTTAGATATTGGTCTTCTGGTCGCCGGCACTAAATATCGTGGTGAATTTGAGGAACGCCTCAAGAAAATCATGGATGAGATCCGCGCTGCCGGAAACGTCATCCTGGTCATTGACGAGGTTCACACCCTCATTGGTGCAGGTGCAGCGGAAGGTGCAATTGATGCAGCCAACATCCTCAAACCTGCTTTGGCTCGGGGCGAGTTGCAGTGCATTGGTGCAACAACCCTGGATGAATATCGCAAGCACATCGAGCGGGATGCTGCTCTGGAACGTCGTTTCCAGCCCGTTATGGTCGGTGAGCCTAGCGTTGAAGAAACCATCGAAATTCTCCATGGTTTGCGCGAGCGCTACGAGCAACATCACAAGCTCAAAATTGGTGATGATGCCCTAGAAGCTGCGGCTCAACTGGCGGATCGCTACATCTCAGATCGCTTCTTACCCGATAAAGCGATTGACTTGATTGATGAGGCTGGCTCTCGTGTGCGCCTGCTCAACTCCCAATTGCCTCCCGCTGCGAAGGAATTGGATAAAGAGCTACGTCAGGTTCTTCGGGATAAGGACGATGCCGTTCGTTCCCAAGACTTTGATAAGGCTGGCGAGTTGCGCGATCGCGAAATGGAGATCAAGTCTGAAATCCGTTCCATCGCTCAAAACAAGAAAGCTGCGGATGCAGACGATGAGAAAGTCGATTCTCCTGTCGTCACCGAAGAGGACATTGCTCAGGTGGTTGCGGCTTGGACGGGCGTGCCAGTTAATAAGCTCACTGAGTCTGAGTCTGAGAAGCTTCTGCACATGGAAGACACCCTCCATGGTCGCTTGATTGGCCAGGACGAAGCTGTGAAAGCTGTATCCCGTGCGATTCGTCGAGCTCGCGTGGGTCTCAAGAACCCCAACCGTCCTATCGCTAGCTTCATCTTCTCGGGTCCTACTGGTGTAGGTAAGACTGAGTTGACTAAGGCCCTTGCAACCTACTTCTTCGGGTCCGAAGATGCCATGGTTCGCTTGGATATGTCGGAATTTATGGAGCGCCATACGGTTTCCAAGCTGATTGGTTCTCCTCCGGGTTACGTTGGCTATAGCGAAGGCGGTCAGCTCACAGAAGCTGTGCGTCGTCGTCCTTACACCGTCGTTCTGTTTGATGAGATTGAGAAAGCTCACCCCGATGTGTTCAACCTTCTGCTGCAAATCTTGGAAGATGGTCGCTTGACCGATGCCAAGGGCCGCACGGTGGACTTCAAGAACACGCTCATCATCATGACTTCGAACATTGGTTCGAAGGTGATTGAGAAAGGTGGTGGTGGTCTTGGCTTTGAATTCTCCGGTGAGGATGCGTCTGATTCTCAGTACAACCGCATTCGCTCCTTGGTGAACGAAGAGCTCAAGCAGTACTTCCGTCCTGAGTTCCTCAACCGTCTGGATGAGATCATTGTCTTCCGTCAGTTGACCAAGGATGAGGTCAAGGAAATTGCAATCATCATGTTGCAAGAGGTCTTTGGCCGCCTGACCGAGAGAGGCATCGAGCTTCAAGTGACGGATCGCTTTAAGGATCGTCTCATTGAGGAAGGCTACAATCCTAGCTATGGTGCTCGTCCTCTGCGCCGTGCAATCATGCGCTTACTTGAAGATTCCTTGGCAGAAGAGATTCTGTCGGGTCGTCTCAAGGATGGTGATGCTGCCACGGTAGACGTTGATGCCGATGGCAAGGTTCAGGTTGCTTCTGGAGAGAAGCGTGAGCTGCTTTCCCAAGGGGCTGATTAATCGACTTGTTGGCATGTCAGTCTTAATTGCCTTGAATTGAGGCTTAGAAGTGAAAACGAGGTCGTCCTTTGGACGACCTCGTTTTTGTTTGGACTTTTAACGGATGACCTGGGCTGATACCCCATCTGATTCAGTGGCAACCGGAGATAGATTTTTCTTTCCATAGAGACTTAAGGGTGCACAGACTCGCTATTCCCGTCTTAGCCTCCATCTGGGCTTGAATGCCATCGCTAAATCCTAATGATGGTGGACCCTGTTGAATATTGGTCTGTCTGGATAAATAGGAGGCGGCTCACAAGATATGTTGGCCTTTCCGAAAGGTATTAAAACTTAAATGGTAGGGAAATCGATCTGATTTCATAGACTCGTCTGAAGATTATTCGAGCTTCAGCAATGCTGGATGTTCGTTGAGCTATTGCAGAATATCTTTCGTTCAGCAACTTGGTTACTGCTGATACCTCATGCAAGTGCGATATATGAAATCTTAAGAAAAGCGGTTAACCCTATCTGCGACAGCTCCCATAGATTGGTCTGTGCTGAATAAGCTGCGTTTCTAAACAGCATTGGATGCAATGGCCACTTCACTGATACACAACCCACAGGCTGGCATAGGTTAAAGCTTGTAAAGCTCAGCAAACGCTCTGGGACAGGTGTCTGATGAGATAAGCTGACCTACTCTTGTATCATTAATCGATCTTAGTGGTAATTCTGAAGCCCATACCTCCGCAGCTCTACAGTTTTTTTGAAAAGCCTGTTAGCTTACATACCAAGTCTTAAATTATTTACTTAGATTTAGGGAAACCGGAGCTTTTCCCTAAGGTTTATCGCCAATCTGAGCAACTTAAAAATTGGGCAAATCTCTTTCTATGAGCCTATCGGTGATTGGTCTGCGTATCCTAGATTAGATGCAACTCAACGCAGGTGTGCTCCATTTTTTTATGACTAGACTTGTTACCCCAAGATTTTCTGGGCAGCAACTTTCTTCTTTGTCTAAGGGGCAATATACGGTTTTGAGCTCGTCTCTTATCCCTCTGTTGTTCAGTTCCATTACTGGGACCTGAGCTGCTAACAATGTTCTTGAGTTAGACATCTACTGGAGCTCGAAGGGCCTGGTTTCTCGATAGGTGATTTTGGCCTGAAGAGACTAGCATGTGTGACTTTTGCATTTGCTTTCAACCACTTAATCTATGCTTTTCTGGTGTTCCTATTGGGTTTCGTCAGCTAAGATCTTGCATTTTGATGGATTGATTTCAGACTGTTTCTATCATTCTATGGCCGTTGTACTGTCTAGCTTACGGCCATTCTCTATCCGTTCTTAGAGACGCTAATTCGACGACTGTAATGCTCTATCTACAGTCTTTCTGCTTAGCATGAGGCACTGCATTTCGTTTCGGCGATTGTCATAACTTGCACGGATTACCAGTCAGGAAACTGTGCATGTTTGATTCTGCATCTGCCATATTGCTCTACTTTGGGTAATTCGTATGGCTCGACTAAAGTTTCTAAATATCTCCATTGATAATCTCAGTTCAATGGAGCTACTGAATCAATTGAGACTGGGAGGTACTGTTTATACTCCTAATGTCTATCATCTACTGAGATTGCAGCGAGATCGAGATTTTTATCAGGTCTATCAGCAGGCCGACTATTGCATTTGTGATAGCCAAATCTTGTGGGCTGTTTCCCGTTTGTTGGGACGTCCCATTCGTGAAAAGATTTCTGGGTCTGATTTGTTTCCGGCATTTTATAACTATTACCGGAATGACGAGACGGTCAAAATCTTTCTTCTAGGCGCTGCTGAAGGCGTGGGTGAAAGGGCCAGAGCACAAATAAATCGGAAACTGCAGCGCAACATTGTTGTTGATACCTATTCTCCTCCCTATGGGTTTGAGTCTGACCCAGAGGAATGCGATCGCATCTTAAAGCGGGTGAATGCATCCGGTGCAACGGTGTTGGCTGTGGGCTTAGGGGCACCGAAGCAGGAGAAGTGGATTGACCGCCATCGTGCCGATCTCCCCGGAGTTAAGGTCTTTATGGCGATTGGGGCAACAATCGACTTTGAAGCGGGCCATGTTCAGCGATCGCCTCGATGGATGAGTAGCTTTGGCTTGGAATGGGTCTACCGTATTTTGATGGAGCCAGGCCGTCTGTGGAAGCGTTATGTAAACGATGCTTTGCCGTTTGTTTGGCTTGTACTCGCCGAGCGTTTAGGCTTGTATCGTGATCCCTTCCGGGATGAACAGGCTTATCTCAATTCGCGCTAGCACGTGACTACGTTTCAATGTCTCTATCTGGTCTCCTACTATCCCCCAAGAGCGGAGCAGCCCCTAAAGCCCTAGTGCTGATTCTTCATGGCTGGGGCTCTAATGCTGAAGATGTGGCAGGTTTAGTGCCTGCCTTGGAATTGGGGGACTGTTGGGTGAGTGCACCCGACGGTCCATTGGACCATCCCTACAGTGATGTGGGAAAAATGTGGTATGACCTGGAAAATCCTGATTGGCCTGGCTTGGAACAGAGCAAGGCTTTGGTTCAGGAGCATTTAGAGGCGTTGATCAAGGAAAGCGGCTTGACCCCTGCTCAAACCGTACTGATGGGATTTTCCCAAGGGGGAGCTATGGTTTTGGAGGCAGGCCTCTCTCTCTCTTTAGGAGGTATTGCTGTTTTTAGTGGGTATCTCCATCCTGACCTTACTAAGGCTCCTCTGGAGTCAACTCCTCCAGTTTTTATTACCCATGGCCGCCAGGATGCGGTGGTCCCATTTAAGGCAGCGGAGCAAACTTATCAGTTCTTGCAAGCTTGTAACAGTATCGTCGATTTTGAGCCGTTTGATATGGGACATGAGATTTCTTTAGAGGCTCTGACTGCTGCCCAAAGCTGGTTTCGTCAGCTTGAACTCTAATCGGTCGTAGCGTATCTGACTTTCTTTGATTGCTCTATTAAAAAGGCGCTTTCTCATATGAGAAAGCGCCTTTTTAACGACTGTATAATGCCCAACATGAGCTTGGCTGAACAATCCTAATGAAATCGAGAATTAGGCTCTTAAGGAGGGGATTAAAACTCGATTTCTGGTTAGAACTGTGAGCCAGATTTTAGATAGTCTTTTGGGTTGATGGAACCTAGACAGCAGTTGAGGAAAGAACCTCACCTTCTTCGGTCTCTTCCTCATCTTCTTCAGCGAGTTTCAAGCTGGGAAACAAGAAGTGATTTTCCTCTACGTATTGAGCACCGAAGAGGCCTTTTTCAGCCCAGAAATATCGGTCCGTCGTGTGTTCGTTGCGCTTAACCAGCAGTAGTGCTGGCGGGACAATTCCCTCAGCGTGAATATGCTTTCGAGCAGCGGTTACAGGTTTATCTTCGCCGCACTCGATGCTGTACTGGGGAACGTGCTCTAAGATTCGACGTCCCTCTAACCGACGGCGACTCTTTCTCTTGCGTCTTCTGGCCAACGCGCTTACCTCCTAATCGAACCCCACTTTTGTTAAAGCGGATACAAGTCCGGTGATATTCTATCGAATTTTTCTAAATTTTACAAGTTTGCTTAACATTTGATGAGACAATAAAAGATGGCGCAAATCCTGACTCCACTGAGATTCGTTGTCGTTATGTTGGGGAATATTTGGGAGGAGTCGCTTGGCAAAGTATTCATATCTTGATTTGTTGATACATCCTGAGACTAATAGAGAGTTGGAGCTGAGGGAGCTACTGGAATGAAATCCCTTGTAAGCTCTGAATTCACTACCTTTTGCCAAGGTCAGTTGCAGTTGCTTGCCCAATCTACCGGGGCAAGTTTAGGAGTCGTTTATATCGCTGCAGAATGGTTGGGGGGAGAGAATTCCAACTGGATTCCCGTTGCGATTTACCCGGAGAATTCCACTGCTGCATCGCCGGGGATAGGACTGTTAGCTCCTGCTTTGGAAAGTGCCAATGTCGATAGCTGGGGGGAGCAGGCTCGGGATGTTGCAATGGAGCTTTCTGAGTTGGAGGTTCCGGGAATTTCGCTGACGGCTGCAAACCTAGACCTGTCTTCTGTGGATACGATCGCGCCGGAGTTGTCTGAAAATAAATCGCCAGGTGGTAGGGCAGGGGCTGGCGGAGTTGGACGTTTCCTCTCTGCCCGGCTGCGTCGCTGGCAGCAGGCCAGGGAAAAGGGCTCGCGAGAAGAATTGTCTGCTGCAAAGGTTGATCTAGAGTCTGAGTGGGAGATGGATAGCGGGGAGTCCCGAGCTGGTTTGCCACATCAGGCCATGCAGCCGCTTCTGTTTGATGGACAGCCCGTAGGCATGTTGGTAGCGGTGCGTGAACGTCAAGATTGGCAGTCGGGTGACTATGGACAGCTGGAAAACATTGCCCAAACTCTGTCCACCGCTTGCGTGATGGAGCGGCGGTTGCAATGGTTGCAAACTCGGGTGCATCAGCAAGAGATTGCCCAGGAAAAGCAGCAGGATATTATTGACAACCTGCTGCATCAGTTTCGCAATCCACTCACTGCCCTGAGGACGTTTGGCAAGTTGTTGGTGCGCCGCTTGTCACCAGAGGATCGTAATCAGGCTGTCGCTGCGGGGATTGTGCGTGAGAGCGATCGCCTACAGGGCCTGCTGTCCCAAATTGGCGAAACCGTCGATAGTTTTGCCTTGCCCGAGGCGGTGATGGGAGAAATTGTGACCGAGCCATCATCCCAGGACAGGCCTCGCTTATTGCCTGGACAAGCAGATGGGGGAGAGGGCGCTGGGGAGGCTGCGGTTAGTACTGCTGCTCAGATTGAGCCCTTGGCCCTACCTGCTGCTCGAGGAGAAGTGGGTGAGGAGGTTGTTAGTCCATTAACAGGTAAGCCGTTGGTCTTGGCTGCTCATCGCTTGGTTGATTTGATTGAAGATCGATGGCCCTCTTGGGAGGCGATCGCCCAGGTGCGAGATCAGCGGGTGGTCACTCGCTTGGATGCCACGTTGCCACAGGTCTGGGTTGATGGCGGCGCATTGGGCGAAGTGTTGAGTAATTTGGTTGATAACGGGCTGAAATATGGTTCGGAGGGGGGAACGGTAGCGATTGCTGTGCGCTCTTTCCCGGTTGGGTTTCGTCCGGTTGGTGTTGTCTCTGATCGTTTGGGCGAGCCAGGGGCGCAGGACAAGCTTGAATGGGCCGATGATGCCGTGGCTAGTACCGGCTCTGTCATGCAAGGTGAGGTTCGCCGGGATGATGTGGAACAGGGAGTGAGCGCTGCTGATGCAGAAGAATATGCCTGGCAATGCATTGCCATTAGTGATGATGGCCCAGGCATTCCTGCAGCCGACCTGCCGCGCCTGTTTGAGCGGCATTACCGTGGGGTTCAAGCGGCAGGTGCTAAGCCTGGGACTGGCTTGGGGTTGGCGATCGCTAAAGCATTGGTGTCTCAGATGGGCGGTCATCTTTGTGCTCAGAGTCCTGCAGGTCCCTTTCATCCCAAGATCGCCTTTGAGCTAGAGACTGCCCTAGACCCAAGTTGCTCACCAGGAAGTGCATTTTTGATTTGGCTCAAAGTTGCCGATGTTCGATGAACTTCCCTATCTCATTAGGTTTCACGATTTGAGGATGCGTGAACCTAAGTTAACTTTGTAGTCTACGTATCATCCCTCAAGCTGCGGACCACATAGCGTTATTGAGGTGAGGTCCGAATGGAAGCTTGGCTTTGACTCGAGTTGTTAAGTTGGCTTCCCAGTGGCAGGCTCATTGATTTTAGAGATGGACATTAGGCCCACAACCGCGAACTGGGCAATATTTCATTGCTACTTTTCTGTAATTGTGCCTTTCCGATGGGTTGATTTACTTCAGGGCGATCGTTTTTTCGAGGCTTGTTATGGCTTTGACTCCATCTTGGGGTAACGCCTATGTCCTTGGTGAAAGCTTGCTCGGGGGTATGGGGTCACACCACGATCCGGGTTTAGTTCGCTAAGTTAGAACTCTATCTCTCCTCGCATTCTCTCTCTGACGAGAGGATTGTGAGCACCGTCTTTCAGCATCATTCTTCAGGGTTGTCTGGGTTCCGTTTTCTATGGATTTTTTGTTAGCAGAACTGTCAAATCATTCATTGCCTTGCCCCTCCCAGGCTAGCCGAGCTTTGCAAGCATCCAGCTCACTGGATGCCCCAGAGGAGATTGAGTTGAGCCTGGACCAGGCTGCCCCGTTGCTGGTTGGGGTCGAAATTCCAATTATAGCCTCTCGGCGGATTCGCCACCGTTCTGATTTGCGGGATTTGGCGATTCAATACCCCTGTCAAATTCGGATCCCAGGGGCTGAGGGCATTGGCATGACGGTGTCCAACCGCATTGATGCGATCGCAGCTTGCCAGATGCTTCTTTCCCGCAAGGTCAATGGTGCCTTCCCTGATTATCTTCTCGTTGAGGTGGACTACAGCCAGGAACAGCAGTGCAGTCTGGCTATGGTGTCTGATGAGCAATTGACGGGTGGGTTGATCCTGCAAGGAGCTGCCGAAGCTCGGTCTGTCTCTATGCAGCCACGGGCGGAGGCGGAAGTGAAGCAGGTGAAACTGCAGGATGGCTTCTCCATTGAAGGTGGGGAGAGCATGGCCCGCCAATGTGGCCAGACTGAGGCCAGTGTGGCTTCCATTGCTCGGCTATTTGAGAAGCTGGATATCTTGATGATTTGGGCTGGTCTGACGGCTTGTCATTTGGATGCTGTGGCCCTGGGGGCTGATGATGAGATTATGCCCCTGCGGGGACGGTTGACCTTCGCGGTGGACTCGCCTTGGCGGCGTCAGGCCCAAGCTGCGGTGCAGAGTGGCTCTGTGATTCACCCGGCGATCGTGGCCCATGGGGATCGGCGGACTGTGACCCTAACAGAAGAGCAGGAGGCCTTGGCCTCGGGAACTGCGTTGAGCCAGGCAGAGGATGGAGGGGAGCGAAAGCAGGTTCGTGGGGAAGTCCGTCCGGTGGGACAAGTTGCCAAGACGGTGGATCAAGCCAAGGCCCTTTCCAAGGCTTGGCCTCAACTGTTCGCAGCGCCTCGGGTTGTGCGCTTAGGGGAGGGCAATATTGCCTTAATTAGTAATGGTTTTCGGCGCACCATGGCAACGCTGGACCAATGCCGACAGCAGGGCGGCTCAGTTGCCGCCTTTGTGAATCTTCAAGATGCTTCCTCTCAGGAGCGTCAGGCTGGGGAGCTTGGACTGTCTGGGGACAGTGCTTTGCCCAGAGTAACTTGGAGCGATGGGGCATTCCTCAATGCAACAGCCCAAGCCTCTAAGCCGACCTGGAGGTCTGAGGGGGACGGAGGGAATGACGTGATGCCAGATTTGGATGTCTTCACGGTAAGGCGGCAGCTTTCCCAAGCGCTACGGGCTTTGGCCAGGTTGCGCGAGGTCAAGGTTATTTTGATTAATTGGCGGAGTTCGCAATTGCCCTGCCGGGTTTTGGCGGATGCATTGATGGAATATCAAAAACAAGTGTCTCAACAGGCGCGGCGGTTGGCTCAGCCCATCTCCTTTGTGGTGTGCTTGGCTGGAACTGATGTGGATTCAGGCTATCAGCGGTTGGTGGGGGAAGAGATTGAGGTGGAGCAGAATTTGGA
>CALLPZ010000027.1 GCA_938015405.1 uncultured Pseudanabaenaceae cyanobacterium | reverse complement strand
ATTGCCCAACGCCGCCGCCAAGTGCGTCTGGGCTACGTCAGCCTTCTGCTCCTGGACTGGGCCATGCTCAGCATCTTCGACCAGTTCCAGCTCCACGACATCCTCTGGTACGGCGGACTGCTAGGGGCCAACCTGCTGTTCCTCGCCCAGGTCGATCCAAAGTTCGATGCCAAGTTGCAGGATCAACCGGCTAGCAATTTACGCCACTGGCTGCGCTGCCTAGGGGCAGCCACGGTCTGTCTCAGTGGACTCTATCAAGCAGAAGTGGGCATGGCAGGGCTGGGTAGTTTTGTAAGTGGCTTACTGGCGATCGCCCTAGGCCTTGCCTTCGTTGCAGCGGGCATTGGCCTCCGCATTCGTGCCTTCCTCTATGTCGGAACCATCACCTTTGTGTTGCGGGTTCTACTTCAAGTCTGGCGCTTTGTTCAAGACGAATCCCTGTTCCTCTGGGCCATCGGTATTGTCCTCGGGCTACTGCTGATTTGGATTGCAGCCACCTTTGAAGCAAGGCGATCGCAGCTCACCCAGCTCATGAACTACTGGGTGACAGACTTAGAAGCATGGGATTAATCACTGGCTTTCACTGGCCACTACTGCCAATCCCCTAGCAGCACAAATGCAGACCAATAGTAGGGATGGCGATAGACTGGATTTTCCAGCATCGCCAGCTGGGTCTGCCGCAGTGCCGCTGCCTTAGGCACACCAGGCTGAGACAGTTGCTTATAGAACTCATTCATCAACATGGCTGTGGATTGATCATTCACACTCCACAGCGATGCGAGGGTACTGCGCGCCCCAGACTGCACCGCCATGCCTGCCAACCCCAATGCAGAAGCCTCATCTCCCACCGCCGTTTCGCAAGCGCTCAACACCAACAGTTCAATAGGAGTCAAACCATCACCGGCTCTACGACGCAGAATTTTTCCTAGCTCCATCAGACGAATACGCTCATTCCAAGCCAGCACAAAGGTCTCTGAAGCCTTAGAGCTGAACTGGCCATGGGTAGCAATATGGACAATCGAAGCATTGTCTTGCTTCAACTGCTCCGTCAGACTCTGGCGAGTAAATTGCTCATTGACCAGGGCTGGGCCTGGAATTGACATCTGAATATCGTTCAATTCATCAGCCACAAAGGGTAAGGGGACAAAGCCCTGATTCTTCTCAGTCACCCCTGCCACCAAGCTGGACCTCTGTCCCCGCTCCTGCTTTTGCGAAGGCAACAGTTCAATGCCTGGAACCGTCGCCACCTGAAACTGCTCAATCAAATACTGGTCACCATCGGACAGAGCAGCCAGGGGAATACTTTTCAGCATCCCATCAGGCACAAACACCAAGGTTTCCACAGCATCGGCTTGCAAATCCGCCACAATAGGTTGTATCAACCACTGGTAAAGCTGTTGGCTCGGCTGATTAAAATCCCGTTGACTGCGCCAAACAAGGCCATCCCGAAAAGCCTTGAGCGTTTGCTCCAACTGCGATCGCGTCACCGGCAAGCTAAAGCGACTCATCTCCCCCTGGGAGCGACTCACAATGACCTCCAGGCGATCATCCAGAATAATCGGATAAATCACCGCTGCTGCGGGATCAATCTCAGCCACCGACCGCGATGTCGTCGTCAGGCAAGCATCCTGAAGATAGTTATCCAACTCTGCCAACCGCAAAGCCTCCACCGTATCAATCGCCTCCTGAAGCTGAGCATTGCGAGCAACAACCGTCATCACCTTACTCTTCTTCTCATCAGACTGGGCCAACAACAGGTCCACATATTCTCGGTACACCGGCTCGATCGCCGAACGGAATGAAACCTGCAACTCAGGGGCAACAGTCACCAAATCGCTACGCAAGGACTGAAGCGCCGTCAGCGCCAAACGATAGGCAACTAGCGACTCCTCATACCAATCTGCCTGCCCAGTCTGCTGCCAACGATGGCGAGCGATGCGGCCCAACTGCCAAGCCCACTGGTACTGCATCAGCTCATTCGATTGGGCCTGCTGCAATGCCGCCTCAGAATATTGCTGAGCCAACTTCCAATTGCCACTTCGTTCTTCGACTTGGCCCAGATAGCCCAGGCCATAGGCCATCGCCTGCGAATTTTCCTGTTGCTTGGCCAGGCTCAAGACCACCTGCAAATCGGTGCGCAGCATTGCCAAAACATTCGGCGATCCAACTTGGCCCCGAGCTTGTAAGGCTTCTAACTGAACGGCAACACCATGCAAACGTGCTGTGCTCGCACTGGAAGACTCTGGCTGCGAGTTTAGCTGCTCCAACAGTTGCTGCCGCCATTGCTGAGCTGCTCCCCAGCGATTTCGATCTAGCTCCAGCCCCATCAAACTGGCCAGGGCCAGGACATTGAGGGATGTAATAGAGCCTTCAGACAAAACATGCTGGTACAACTGATTAGCACGGTCAAGCTCTCCTTCGGTTTGGGCTAAATGACCTAAACTCAGCGCTGTCGCAGCACCTTCCTGAGGCAAGGCTTGCTCCCGGGCTAGGGCCAAGCTTTGGTTTAAAGCGATGCGAGCAGACTCCAGTTGGCCCAATAGTCGATAGGTAATGCCCAACTGTCGTAGAACCTGAACCTGTAACCTCGGCATTGTCGTTACCGACTTCGACCGGGACAATGCTTGAAAGTGAGACAAAGCCTGGGGATAGAAGCCTTGGTCTCGTAGGGCGATCGCCTGAGCCAAGCGTTCAATCTCCTGAGCCCGTGGCTCATGACCTTGCTGCGGAGCCTGCCCAGCAACAGACTGACCTTCAGCCTGCTTGGCCAGGACTGGAGATGCCCCTTGCTCTGATAAGGCAAGGTCTAACTCCAATAAATCCAGGGGCGATCGTGCCAGCCCACCTCGACCACTAATCTGAAATTCGGCCTCGCCTACATCACACCCCTGGGCTAAGCGCTCTATGGGCTCCAGCGTAGCGTCTGGCAAAACAGCCAAAGCAGAATCCGGTACGGTATTGGGTTGAGCAAACTCCACCGTGCCACTAAAGTTCGCTCCCAACTCCGAAGAGGTCGTAATATCGCTCAACTTGGTCGGTTGTGGACGCACCTCTAAGCCAAGCAGTGCAGAGGTGTCCAACATGATTGTCCCTCCAGCACTACCAACGGCATTTGCTGTAATGTCGTTGTTTTCGGAAGGCTTGGCAATAATTGTCTTGGCAGCAATATCAATGTTCCCACCATTCCCCTGGCCACCCGCCGAGGCAGAGATTTTACTCTCATTCCGCAGGGTTAACGTATCTACTCCCTGAAGCGTTATATTTCCGCCGTTGCCCTCTTCCGTAGTAGCCCTTAATGTAGCCTGATCCAGACTTAAGATTTGGGCTGTAATCTCCAATTCCCCAGCATCCCCAGAGCCCTCATTCGTAACATTAATCCCACCATTCTTCGACAATTGGAGATTGGGGGTTTGGATTATCACACTTCCAGCCCCACCAGTTGGCTGACCAACAATATCAAACAGTCTCCTGAGTACGGCATTATCATTGTTAATCGCATTAGAGCTAATCGAAGGATTCAGGAAAGATTCATCAACCAGTCCACGGTTCCTGATTTCAATCAATTCAGAAGCATTAACCGTAATATTTCCTGCATCGCCTCCTTTATAAACACTCGCGGAGATAAAGCCACCATCAAAGAGGCTAAGGCGCGGTGTCACAACATTAATACTGCCAGCATTCCCTAAAGAAAATGAGGACGATGAAATAGCTGAAATAAAATCATTTTCAGGATTGAATCCTTCAATGACGATGGAGTCTTCTGCGGCAATATTCAGGTCATTACTATTACCACTCGAAAACAGAGCAGATGAAGAGATCAATACACCGTTTTCTAGCCGTAAATTTCCCGTCTTAACATCGATCAGACCTCCATCTCCTTCAGCCCATGTAGACGAAATAATAAAGGTTAGGAAGGGGCTTGGGGCTTGAGGCTCCAGAAAGCTCGTTAGACGAATATCATTTTCAACGTCTATCTTGATATTGCCGGAGTCGCCATCATTGCTAAATGAATTCGTAGCGATATTGCCACCTCCCCACAGCAGGAGGTCACCTGCTTTTATATCAATGGCTCCACCGTCTCCCAGGGATAGGCTTGAGTTACGAACACTGCTGGGAATCTTGCCAGGGTCAGTGCTTCCAGCAAGGGTCAAGAGCTCATCCACCTGGAACGTGATAGCTCCATTGGGAAAAATTCCAAGATTTTGGCTATACACTGCCGTCCCTTCAGCCAAAGTGACATTTTTGCCACTCACTTGAATGCGGCTCGGCAACCCTCCACTTCCATCAATTCGAGCTTGATTGCCAAGCCAGATATCACTGGAACTCTGCAAGTTTCCATAGTCGAACGACCAGCCCCACTGTGTCTCGGGCTGGATTTCCACCACACCATCGCTACCACTCCCCAAACTAAATTGCACTCCCCCCTGGGGAAACTGCGATTGAAGCGTTCCTCCCTCAAGGCGAATTCCATTTCCAATCAACGCCAAGGTATTCCCCGAGGCTAGACGTAAGCCTTTTTCATAGTCAGCAGGAGCAGCTTGCAACAACGTCGGTAGCTCCGCGATCGGCGGCACTGAAATCTCATGCCCTGGTCCAATCAGAGAAATAGCTCCAGCATCCTGCCCCAGCTGTAGGCCCACTGGAACGGACAAAGACAGTAGGGTATCTGAGGGTGAAACTGTAGTCGAAAAGCGAAAGCCATCCCCAAACTGAATGGCTTCTGCTGTTGTACCAATTAGCGAGCCCCCCAGATCCAGCCTCGCATTGGGGCCAAACACCACGCCCTGGGGGTTCAGCAAAAATAAATCGGGCGCATTGCCCCCCAGAGTCTGCAACAGACCATCAATATGAGAAACCTCTCCACCGGTCACCCGGCTGAAGATACGTTCCACTTCCTCAAAACCATTGACCTGCAGGTCGAACCGAACATCCCCAGTCCCAGGGGAGAAGGTTTCAAAGCTGTGAAAAAGATTGATGCCCCGCAGCGCTCCCCCTGTAACCGAGAATGACTGCTCCAAAGGATCTAGCTGAACCTGAGTCCCCAAGCTCCCGTCTGGAATGACCACCTGGGCAACTGCAACTCCCGTTCCCCAAGGGAACGGCAACAGGGCGATACAACAAAGCTGAGCCTGACGGAGGAGATGCATAAAAAAGAAAGAACCCAGCGCTCAAGCAGCGCTCTCTTTGTAATTTAGGGTTCCCTGTCTATGCAATCTCTATACGAAGTCGAATTCATTCAATCAAAGGAAAGTCCCGGCTCTTGGAAGAGGAAATTTGAGCCTCCTGGCTCCGAATCTCTGTACTTCATTTACCGACCCAAGCAAAAGGCCACTGCTTTAGTTAAAGCAGTGGCCTTTCAAGCATTCAGCCAAGTTAGGAAAACATCCTAACTTCAGCCAACGACTTACTTATCGCTCTCAGAGAACTCAGCATCGATGACATCATCGCCATCGTCAGAGTCACCACCACCGGCAGCGCCAGCAGCATCATCAGGGGCAGCGCCTTCAGCACCGTCCTGACCGTAGATGCTGCTGCCAACGCTGTAGAGCGCCTGCTGTAGCTCTTCAATCACAGACTTCACCTTCTCGACGTCGTCCTTCTCTTTGGCTTCCTTGAGTTCGGTGACGAAACCTTCCACTTTCTCCTTGGCATCAGCAGGAACCTTGTCGCCAAGCTCCTCAATCTGCTTTTCGGATTGGTAGATGATCTGATCGGCCTGGTTCATCAGGTCAATCTTCTCACGACGCTCCTTGTCCTGGTCTGCATTGGCTTCTGCATCCTTGACCATCTTGTCGACTTCGCTGTCAGACAGGGTAGAAGCACCGGTGATGCTGATGGACTGCTCTTTGCCAGTGCCCTTGTCCTTAGCACTAACGGTGAGGATACCGTTGGCATCAATGTCGAAGGTGACTTCGATTTGGGGAACGCCACGCTGAGCAGGGGGGATACCGTCGAGACGGAATGTTCCCAAGCTCTTATTGTCGTTAGACATTTCACGCTCACCCTGGAGAGCGTGAATCTCCACGTTGGTCTGGCCATCCACAGCAGTAGAGAAGGTCTCAGACTTCTTGGTGGGGATGGTGGTGTTGCGGGGGATGAGCTTAGTCATGACGCCACCCAAGGTCTCAACACCCAGGGACAGAGGCGTTACGTCGAGGAGCAGGATGTCCTTAACTTCACCAGCCAAGACACCCGCCTGAATTGCAGCGCCAATGGCAACCACTTCGTCAGGGTTCACAGTCTCGTTAGGCTCTTTGCCCAGGACCTTCTTAACCACTTCCTTAACAGCGGGGATGCGGGTAGAACCACCCACGAGCACCACTTCATCAATGTCACCCTTATCGAGCTTGGCATCCTTGAGGGCTTGCTCAACGGGGATGCGGCAGCGATCAATCAGGTCGGCGCAAAGCTCTTCGAACTGAGCGCGGGTCATGGTCATATCCAGGTGCTTGGGGCCATCCTGGGTTGCCGTGATGAAGGGCAGGTTGATTTCGGACTGAGTCAAGCTGGAGAGCTCAATCTTGGCTTTCTCAGCCGCTTCAGTCAGGCGCTGCAAGGCTTGGCTGTCCTTACGCAGGTCAATGCCTTCGTTGCGCTTGAAGTCTTCAGCGAGGAAGTCAACGATCGCCTTGTCAAAGTCATCACCACCCAAGTGGGTGTCACCGGAG
>CALLPZ010000026.1 GCA_938015405.1 uncultured Pseudanabaenaceae cyanobacterium | reverse complement strand
ACTTAGGCCGTACCAGGATAGCTCCCTAGTACCTGAATCACCCTTGCTTCCGTTCCCTTGCAAACGCGTGAGCCTCACTATGAGACTGGATCTACGTAGCCCTAAAACCTTCCTTATATTTTTAACGAGCTTTGCAGCAGGCTTTACCAGCTTTCTGCTGATTGAGAATTCGGCCCAGTTTATGCCGGGCAGCGCCACAGCTCAAACGACTAGAACGGCTCAGCCCGTGGCGATCGCCAGCCCATCAACGGACTCGGCCGTTCCCCCAGCCACCGAACAGGCTGTAACTCCAGAGAGTTCTGCATCTAGCAATCCTGCTGGAGAATTCAAGCCTGAGAACGGCAAAACCATTGAACTGGATACAGATCTTGAGAGTGACAGACCCGTAATCCTGGAACCTAGCGCGATCGCCACAGCGGTAGAGCCCCACGAAACCCTAACCGGCGTCGTCCCCCCCCAAGGCTCCAATACGACACCAATCTCCACGCGCCCAACCCTGCTGGCCACCTCAGCCCAACCCGGCTATGAAATTGCCTGGGCCGATCCAAGCAACTACGGTGAACGCTTCACTCGCGACATCTACAACCAGCCCGCCACCCAGCAACCCATCATCGTTCTCCACGAGACCGTCTCTTCAGCGGACTCTGCGATTAACTACTTCAAAACCCCCCATCCCAACGATGCAGACCAGGCGAGCTACCACACGCTTATCCGCCGGAATGGCGTTGTCGTTTACCTCGTCCCTCCAGAAAAGCGGGCTTACGGTGCAGGCAACTCAATCTTCGTAGGGACTAACGGCACAGAAGAAACGATCAAAACCCATAAGCAGTTCTCCTCCTCCGTGAACAACTTCGCTTATCACATCTCCCTCGAAAGCCCCACCGATGGCTACGGCAATGGCTACTCCCACAGCGGCTATAGCCAAGCCCAGTACAACTCTCTCGCCTGGCTCATCGGCCAAAGCACGGTTCCCCTAGATCGCATCACGACCCACCAACGGGTGGATCGTTCTGGCCAGCGCCTCGATCCTCGCAGTTTCGACTTCCGCCGTCTGCAATCTGCTCTACGTCCCTATCGCAGCTTCTAGCGTAGGCAAAAGACCTCCATGTCCCTGTGAAGGCTAAAACCAAAAGCCCGAGTGAGCTTCTTGAAGAAGGCTTACTCGGGCTTTTCTAGTCAGACTCTCAGGGGTAAAGCCTTCGGGGCAGATGCGATTGAAGGCAAGGTCTAGGAAACACCCAGCAATTCAACATCAAACACCAACGTTGCGTCAGGAGGAATCACGCCACCTGCACCACGGCTGCCGTAGGCCAAATCGGAAGGAATCACCAGCTTGCGGCGGCCACCGACCTTCATGGAAGCGACGCCTTCATCCCAACCCTTGATCACTTGGCCTACACCAATCTTGAACTTGAACGGGCGGTTGCGATCGCGAGAGCTATCAAACTTCGTTCCATCTTCTAGGGTGCCAGTGTAATGCACCTCAACCGTTTGGCCCTTCTCTGGAGAAGCACCATCGCCCTCCGTCAAATCCACATACTGCAAGCCGGAATCCGTCGTCGTCAAAGTTTCGTCAGCCATAGTCTCATCGGAAGTAGTTGAAGATTCGGGGGCTGCGAGCAAATCAGCAGCCTCAGTGGAAACGGCGCTAGCCAACTGAGTCGGACTTGCTTCAGCAGCACCAGATTGGCCCAGATTATCAGCCACAGCTTGTCCACTCGGTCCAACTAGCTGAGCAACCAAGAAAACGACCACGCAGGCCAACATGAGTCCAAAGCTAATGGCAATTTCCCGCACCGCTTACGCTCCTAAATAGTTTTATGACTCTGGGAAAATCAAGCCTGGCTTGTCCCAGATATTCCCAGTCCATCTTACAGGCCTTACCAACGACGATTCTCCATATCTCTTAGCTGGCGCTCCAGACGATCCAAGCGACCGCGTAACTCATCCATCTCAGACTGCCGGGGCACACCCAGATCTTGGAGAATATTGCGTACCTGCCGCTGGAACTGCTCTTCCATATTGCCTTGGTCAGATTTGACCTGCTGAAGAAAATCATCCACCAGGGCTGAAGCCTGATTGGCATCCAACTTGCCTGTCTTCACCCACTCGTCACTCACTTCCTTAATCTTCTCAGCAACCAGGGAGGTCGTCCCCACCCCGAGCATCATGAGCTGCTGTATCAGGCTGTTGTTATCCATGAATTATTTGGTGAAAAGAGCATGTGGCAGAAAGGTGACAAGCCAACGGTGGGTCTAGATCAAAATCCCCCACTCAAGACCCGTAAAGCAGCCAATACGGCAGCTCCCCAGAAACAAGCCAAAGACAGAGCAGCGCTCCCATCTCGCCTGCCCAGTCTTCCCAGGGAAAAGTCCGTAGCAGCGCTTTAACCTAGTTTATCCTTGAGCCCTCTTGGCACCACAGCCAGCGGTGCGGGAAACCGTCAACCTTGCATCTCCCCTGTAAAGTCACTGGCTGAAACTTCATCCCAAAGCCGGTTGAGCTGATAGCGCCAAGCATCTAGGGTCGCTCCCCGCTGCTGGGAGCTCTGGTCTAACCCACCAAGCATTCCCTCAGCGTAAAACCGTTCCAGGGTCTGGAGAGTCGCTTCCAGGGTTTTCCCTTGGGACTTGGAAGCCGCAATAATTTGGCGAATTTGCACCTCAATCATGCTGCCGAAAAAGCCATCCAGCCCCTGACGGTTGAGCTCCAACAGCTGGGCGATCGCCGCTCGAAGGTCAGCTTCAACCAAGCTTTCCAGAGAGTGGTGAAATACCCCCCATAGAACTTTCTGATAGACGGCATAACGCACCAACTGAGTGTCCTCAAAATTGGCCGCTAAGAGCTGAGCCATAAAAGGCTTAGCCTCTCCCTCTGGCCCCATGGGCACCAACAAGCGCAGCCAAGTCAGATCTTCAGAGAGCAAAATCAACAACCGGCCTTCGGGCTGTTCAACTTGGTATGCACTGGGAGACATCACTTCCAGAGAATCCCCAAACAGCTCAACCAAGACAGGTTGCAGCGCATCAATCTTCATGCGAATCCTTAGGGAGTAGTGGAAGCGACAAGGTCACTTGCCGAGTAGGTCAATGGCCCAAATACGCCACCGCTGAGGAAGCGATCTGGGCAGTCCCCTTAACGATAGTTGTTGAACTGTAAAGGCGCAGGCCAATCCCCATCGCGCAGGAATTGCATAACCGTCTGTAAGTCATCTTTGGATTTACCTGTTACTCGCAGAGAGTCCCCTTGAATGGAAACCTGAATCTTGCGATCGCGGAATTCATCCCTCGTCGCCTTCGAGATTTTTTTCGCCAAATCCTGCTCTAGGCCACGCTTGAGGTTGATTTCCTGACGGACTCTGGCCCCGCTGGCATTTTCCCGCTTGCCATACTCAAAAATTTTCAGAGACAGCTGCCGTTTTGCAGCCTTGTTGCCCAAGACCGAACGAGCCGCTTCCAGGCTCATGTCACTTGCAGCATTGATGACAATTTTGTCGTCCTTCAGCTCCAGTGTCGTATTGGTATCTTTCAAGTCATAGCGGGTCTTAACTTCCCGCTGGGCTTGGTCTAGCGCATTGATCAACTCCTGCTGATCAAAGTCACTTACCACGTCAAAAGAATAAGAAGCCATGATTACAGGGGCCTAATTCAACAAGAAACTTTTTTCACCACTGCCTAGAGCGATGGAGAGCTCCAACCGACAGCAGCATAAAGACCTTGAGCGCGATCGCTTCAAGCATCCAGCAGTACCAATGCACTGCAACGAGAACACCACTTAGCCAATAGGAAGGAGTGCCAGGCTCGCCAGAAGTTTTCCAGAACTCACACAGTGTGACAAGCCCCCAAAAACGAACCGAAAAGATCCCAGCGCCACTCCTTAGCGAAGTATTAGTCAAAGAAAAAGGGCGTCACAACGCGCCGCTGATCCTCTGCGTATTTGCAGGTCTCCATCAACGTATGACTGTCATGGAAGGCAAAGCAAATCAGCTGCTGACAGCGGGAAACAATTTCCTGATTACAGAGCGAACTTGCTTCGGCCAAAGACAACTCATCGTTGGCTGGATTTTCAACTAAGTGAATCACTTGCTCCAACTGTTCGCGAGATTCACGGGGCTGGCGACTCAAGCTCTGGGGCAAAATCACCGTCAACAGATTTGGATCAGCCCGCATGGCACCACGAATTGCCGCAGCATTCGTACCCTGGGCACCGGAAGTCACCAGGCGATTCCCCCCCAACACTAGGGCATAGGTCATCATTTCGATGAGTTGCTGGTGGGTAATCGGAACATGGCGAGAGCCCAGCATCGCAATTCGCTTGGAACCGGTTTGCTGAATTGCAGCAAGCTCCTGAGCGAGCTCATCAATTTTTGGGAGGTCTAGCGAACGACTCAAAGGTCTAGCAGCCCTAAACAACCCAGCCATTTTATCAGAGCAGGCTCAGGCCGCTGCGCTTCTCTGGCAGGTAGGAAGAGAAGACAGCTTATTTCTTAAGAAACTTGTCTCAATTCATACAAAAAGCCACCAATAAGCCTTAGGAAGCGGCTCATTGAGGATTTTACCGAATGAGATCAATCAATTCCTTGGCTTCGCGAAAGTCCGGAGCAATGGCTAGAGCCGCATCCACGGCTGCCCGAGAGGCCTCTAGCTGGCCTTGGCGACCCAAGATAATCGCCCGGTTGTAGTAGGCCATGGCATGAATACTTGCAGGTTTGGAAGGGCGATCGGCTAAAGCCAACACATGCTCAAGGGGGGCCAGCGCTTCATCCAGTAGGCCTAGCTGAATCCGAGCCAGGGACAAATTGATATGGGCTTCGCGATGGTTGGGATTGAGCACAGCCGCTGTGACATAGGCCTGGGCAGCTTCTTCAATTTTGAATTGGCGGTGGAGGGTTACCCCAAGGCTGTAGGACATCTCGGCGGAATCTGGCCATTGCTGAACCAACTGCCGCCATAGCACTTCCGCAGCAGGGTAGCGTTCTTCTCGCAGCGCTGTTTGGGCCTCGCTCAAACGGCCCAGGCTAGTGGAAGACGTCTGGGCTGTCGGCATCTCAACCGCTTCAGGCTGAGCAGTGCCGGAGGGAACGATCTGTGAATTTTCAGGCTGCGCGATCGCCCTAGCTCCCCCCGACAACCCAGCCCCAACCAGCACAACCATGACTACAGCCCGCCACGGGATCCAGAATTGAGCGATTCGACACCTATTTTGCTGAGTAATCACGCAACACCCCGATTTGTATTAAATGGAACCTCAAGCAACCCAGAGGTGGAATTACCATTGAGAAACAAAGCGATCTCCGCAGAATAAATAAATGTAAAGCAAGCAAACACCAGAAGCTCCAGCCAATAGAAGCACAACTCTTGCCTAACGTTTTAGTAATGCTTGTAAAAGACAGCACCCCTGACTCCAACCTTGGCAATCAGCTGTTCAAGCGTACTTCTATGCTATTACGCTCTATTCTATTGAGTCACAGCCCTAGAGACTCTGAAAAATCCCCCCAAAGTTCCCCGCGCCATCATGGAATTAATGACAAAACTGGGAACTCAGTAGAATAAATAGTTAATATCGAATAGTTTCTACAATTGCGATGGAATTACATCGGCATTTAGGATGCCGCAAAAAAATATTCATCACTTCTTTTGCATCCATATAAATACTGAGAAGCATATGTAATTTCCCAACAAAATGCGGGACAACATAGGGCTAACATGGCATTGTATGTAGCATAAGTAAGGTCTCCATTGTGACCTCTATTGATGGCCCTGGTAGAGATACGTAAGTTCAGCTGCACTTGCTTTTGCCTATGTGCCCACTTGGGTTTTGAGCTCCCAAGATTGTGGCCCCTGCCATCATTCGATTCATCGAGGTGCTTCTCCAATGCCAGAACCAAACTCATTCTTTAACCCCTATAAGCAGCAGGCTGAAGCCATTCGCAATCGTCACCGAGGAGCTATTCCAGTGCCTCCTCCGGCAAGGCCTGGCGAGGTTTTACCCACGGCTCAGGACTTCGGACCAGAGCCAACGAATGTGATGGAAATGCTGGTCACAATGGAAGTGGTCAAGCAAGTTCAATCCCTCCCCAAGCAGATCCAAAGCTTCATCAAGGTCACCCAGGTTAAGGCCTATGCCTTGAATATTCTGCCGCCTCTATACGTTACGAGTGCAAAAGGATGGGACCGCTACTGGGAAAGAGGCCAAGGTGAGCTCCATGAAAAAGTGAAGATGGCCGTGCGCCAAGGCATTGCTGCCGTTCAGCGAGATCCCCTGCGCGAAACTAGTCCGCTTCCCCACGAACGCACCCCCATTACCGAGGCTGCGCTCAAACAAATTCAACGGCTTCTGGGTGACCCTGGCCTAACTTGGTACAACGTTGTTCCTGCGATCAAACGGGCTCTACGCTACAGCCAGGGCCAAGCCTCCACTCAACAACGCCCTCCCACTCCCCAGCAAGGTGAGAATGCTCAATCGGACAACAACCCAGAGCCGCCCGAAAACTTTGACTGGGACGCTCACCCATTACATCAGCGAGGCTGGTAGTCGGCGTTCTTCCATAACGGTTTCTGAGTCAAATCGATAGCTTGCGCCTGGTTTGCCTCAAAACAATGGCAGTGAGTTCGACTGAATACCTTCAAGACATCACAAGTGAAGGATGTCTTCTATTTCTTGCTATCAACGGTCTTGGCAATAGCGCCTTTACCAGCGTTCTAATTCAAGAACTCGCTACAACCGTTGAATGGTGAGAACTGAAAAAATCGGGATGACTGGATTCGAACCAGCGGCCCCTTCGTCCCGAACGAAGTGCGCTACCAAGCTGCGCTACATCCCGTAGGCATTGATGATTATAGGACATCCCAGCAGTTACGGGGCAGGATATCTAACAATCTATGGGTACCCATGACAAAACGATGACCTAGGCCGCTTCCAGCGCTTTGCGAAGCTGTTCTAGAAGCAGTTCTAGCTGCTGTCGCTCTTGCTTTTGAGGCTCGGTATTCGGAGGCTGAACTTGTTTAAGGGGACGGTTGATGATTTCTAAGGCACGGTATTCGTAGTCGGCGATCGCCGCCATGCCCACACTGCTCATCTGCTGAAAATACCGCCGCACGGCCTGAGCATATTGGGCATCGATATCCAATTCCGTCGGACGACTCGCAGTGGAGTTGGTTGAGCTGCGACCTGTCCCTAAAACATCAGTCAAGCTATTGAGTAGCAAGTTTGTTCCACCCACCATCACCGCTCCGATGGGGCCACCCAGCATCCAGCCCACCCCCGCGGAAGCCGCAGTACTGCCTAGGCCAGAAGGGCGAGGAATACGCCGCGAGCCGCTGCTGCTATTGGATTGAACATTGACGGCGGGCTCAGCAGGGAAGATGAGGCGTAGATCCGAGGGGACATTACCGTCGAAAAACGTACAGGCTTTGGCAACCCAATCGGTGACGTTGCGCTGAAGGGGCTCAAGATCCGCTTGGAGCCCTTGGACGATCCAGGTTTCAAATTCAAAGCGCCGCAGGGCATCAACAGCTTCTAGCTCATAGCGAGCAGTGAGCTTGTTGGGATTGATCCAAGTTTTGAGGGCTGACATTTCCTGTCCAAAGCCTTCTTGGATCAGGCGCTGGGCTTTCTGTTGGATGGCAAAGCGTTTGGCTTCTTTGCTGTCGGCATTATTTTCCGCAGCTTTGATTTCATGAGTAAGAGCGGCAGCCTTTTGTTGTACAGCCACCTCAAGTTTTTTCCCCAGGGCCTGCTGGCGAGTTTGCCAGGTTGCTGCTTGGGCTTCTGCACTTTCCTGCTGCTGGATTAGAGTTTCGAGAGCAGTGGCCAAGGCAGGGAGACCTGTGGTTTGCAGGGCAGCGGCATCGCCTTTGAGCTGAGCCCGCAAGGCAGGCAGGGCATCGACGCGATAGAGATTGCTGATACCACCGGGCAGAGCGGAGCGAAAGCTTTCGGCCACGAAGCGCATGCGGTTCATGACCTGCTTTTGCTCGGTGGGCTCTAGCAAGTTGAGGAAGTTGACGGTAAAGAGGACGGTTTCAATGCCTCTGTCTTGGAGCCAGTCCCGCAAGTGCTCCCGCTCGCCTAGGGTCATCAGCTTGCGACCATCTAGAACTTGAATGACCAGATCAGCCGTTAGCAGTTGCTCACGCACCAGTTTCTCTTGGGCATCCTGGTCATCGGTGCCGGGTAGGTCGAGAAAGATGACGTCGTTTTTGAGCAGGGCGTGGGGGCATTGGACTTCGACGGCGGTGACGTTATCGTTCATGCGGCGATCGTCATCCAGCCTGGCATGTTGCTCTAGGAGTTCAATACCATCGGCTTCTAGAACTTCTCCACTAGCGAGGGTGATGCGGCTACACAGGGCAGGGCCGTAGCTAACCGAGATGGCGGCTCCAGTGGTGGGGATTAAGTCCATGGGCAAAGCCTTGGTGCCCAGCAGCGCGTTGAGCAGGGTGGACTTGCCGAAGTTGAAGGGGCCGAAGACGGCGATGCGGTAGCCCGATGAGATATCGGCGTTGGTTAGGGTTTCGAGGTCTTGGAGTAATACTTGCTGGGCGGGGTCTTCTACGTTGAGCGATAGCGCTGTGGCGGCCTGGTGGAGTAGGTCGAGCAGAGGGGCATTGGGAGT